>LIAY01000108.1 GCA_001438965.1 Microbacteriaceae bacterium BACL25 MAG-120322-bin65
TAGATGACCTCTTTGCCCTCTACGCAAATGCGGTCAAGCCGGATAAGGAGACCTATATCGCTTTTCCCTATGAGGATCTGGAATGGGCAGTTGCGCTACTGAGCGACCCCGAGGTCAACCAGCCGGACTATGAAGCAGTCATGCGAAACGCCAACCAAGGACCCGAGCAGGGCGTTCGACAAAACGCTGTCCCCGGCATGCTCCCCGGGACATTTGAGGGGATCTGGGTTCTCCCAGCAACACTCGGACCGGAAACCGGGAGCGCATACACCAGCTTCGCGGTTCACGAAGAGTCCACCATGAATCACGAATATGGCCACCAAGTGCAGCAGCGGCAATGGAAAGATGAAGACCTCAACTCGCGCTTTGCCGGAATGGGCTCAGATGCACCGTGTTTCCTCATCGAAGGCATCGTGAGCATCCCGGAGCTCACGCTTATTTTCGACACTGCAGAAGACTTCGAGGCGAACCTACCAGGTCGAATCCGCAGCGCTTACCTCTACGACCCAGAATCAGCTGACCAACTAGGCAACTTCACCCGAGTAATCCAGCTTGAAGATGAGGTCACCGTCAAATTTGCCGAGGACTATCTCCGAACGTCACTTGAGCCACAATGTGAAGCGGGAAACCAATACGCCTTGGGCTACAGCCTGGGTTACCTCGCCACAGAAGGTCTTGCCGCCATAGGTGGAGTGGAATCAACCATGGCACTTTTTACGCGTATGGGGGAAAACGATATTCCCTGGGAGGAGGCTTTTGCCGGGATCTATGGGGTTACCTGGGATGAAGCCCTGCCAATTCTGGCAAAACTAGTTTCTAAACGAGCTTTGGAATACCGCAACTAGCTAAGCAACGCGTTCCTGCCCTGGCGGAAATAGGTATGGTACCCGTAGCCCGCCCAAGGCGTCTGGAGCCTCAAAGTTACACTGAGCTACATGAATAGCCTCCCGCCCTGCCCCGAATGTAAATCTGACTACACCTATGAGATGGGTGCGTTTCTGGTGTGTCCAGAGTGCGCCCACGAATGGAGTCAGACAGAAGATGAAGCGAAAGCGAGTTCGGAAAGCGTACGAGTGATCAAGGACGCCGCTGGCAACGTTCTCAGCGATGGCGACTCGGTCACAATCATCAAGGACATGAAAGTAAAGGGCAGTATCAAAACCCTCAAAGTCGGAACTAAAGTGCGAAATATTCGCCTCGTTGATGGCCCAGACGATCACGATATCGATGCCAAAGTGGACGGCTTTGGCGCTATGAATCTCAAATCCATCATTGTAAGAAAGACCTAGCCGCAGTGAGTCCTGACTGACTCTCCCCGTGCCAGGCCTCAGCATGTTCACTAGTTCGAGATTTGGGTGGTGGCGCTAATAGCGACGTGCGCGTGTTCACTTCGCGAATCCACTTATGTACAAATAAGCACTTCAGATGTACACTAGCTAAATGTCCAAATACAGTGCCGCTCGTGCACGAGAGTATTTTTCCGAGGTCATCACTCAGTCGCAGACTGAGGCAGTCTTCATCGAACGACGAGGTGCCGTTGCGGCAGTCGTTATTAGCCCCTCGCAGTATGAAGCGATGCTCGACGCCCTCGAAGAAATCGAAGACATCGTGGCTTTTGACCAGGCCCTCTCCGAGGAAGGACCAAACATTCCCTGGGATGAGATCAAAGCCGATCTCGGCTGGGCATGACCTATCGAATCGAACTAAGGCCCGCTGCTGCTCGTGCGCTTCGCAAACTGGAAAAAGAGGAGAGCAAACGTATCCGTGGCGCCATCGCGTTACTCGCCCACGACCCCAGGCCGCCCGGCGCAAAGAGCCTGCATGACCGCCCTGGCTACCGGGTCCGTGTTGGCAACTACCGAATCCTGTACACAATTCGCGACGAAGTGCTCCTGGTTGTGGTGGTGTCGCTAGGGCATCGAAGCAACATCTACAAGAGCAAATAGACATGAATGAGAGCTCCACATAGGCGCACCGCTTTCTGAGTGCCCATTGCGCCCTGAGAAGAAAAAGGAAATGCTTCGGCTTGCCAGACGGAAATTGCAGTAGCATTAGGTAATCGGTGAACAATTCATTGTTCCCTGCGTCGTAGAACGCTCCCTCACCACAGCGTGGTTGATAATTTTCTTGCGGCGAACGAATGCATCACTCGATGTGTTCGCCCCCAGCCCGGCTTTGCCGGGCCGTAAACGTGATGAACATCATCACCAGAAAGTCCTTACTTACTATGTCTGACAAATCTTTTTCCCAACTTGGCGTGCCCGCCAACATTGTTTCCGCTCTCACCCGCATGGGTATTGACACTCCTTTTCCCATCCAGGTCGATACTTTGCCCGACACTCTCGCCGGCAAAGACGTTTTGGGCCGCGGTAAAACCGGTTCCGGCAAGACTCTTGCCTTTAGCATCCCGATGGTCGCAAGGCTTGCTGGCGAACTTTCGGGGGGAAACCGCCGCGGCGGACGCCCGCTGGGTTTGGTTCTTGCCCCCACACGCGAACTTGCCACCCAAATCACCAATGTCATGCGCCCCCTGGCCGAAGCCATGAATCTTCGCGTCACGACCATCTTCGGAGGGGTGTCGCAAACGCGCCAAGTTCAGGCGCTGCGCGACGGAGTCGAAATCGTTGTGGCAACACCGGGTCGCGTAGAAGACCTGATGAGGCAAGGATTTCTCCACCTCGATGCCATCGAAATCACTGTGCTGGATGAAGCAGACCACATGGCAGACCTGGGCTTTCTGCCCATTGTGACGAAGATCCTGAGCGCCACGCCCTCTGGCGGCCAACGCTTGCTCTTCTCGGCAACACTGGACAATGGCGTCAATAAATTGGTTCAGCGTTTTCTTCAGAACGAAGTAATGCATGCTGTCGATGACGAGCACTCCCCCGTGGCGCAGATGACTCACCACGTTTTTGAGGCACCTGATGTCGAGGCAAAAAAGCTGCTGCTCTATAAACTCGCCTCGGGCACCGGGCGACGAATTCTCTTCATGCGCACCAAACACCACGCTAAAAAGCTGGCGAAGGCACTCACCGAAGCGGGCATCCCCTCCGTTGATTTGCACGGAAACTTGTCCCAGCCGGCCAGGGATCGCAACCTTGCTGCATTTAGTGATGGGTCGGTCAACGTCCTGGTCGCCACCGATGTTGCCGCCCGTGGCGTGCACGTCGACAACGTCGATCTGGTTATCCACGTAGACCCACCCATGGAGCACAAAGCGTATCTGCACCGTTCAGGTCGAACTGCCCGTGCTGGAGCAGAAGGTGATGTCATCACCTTGTGTTTGCCCACGCAAAAGGGCGATTTGGCCTCGCTTCTGAGAAAAGCTGGAATTGCTGTGACTCCTATCAGCGTGAATGCTAACTCGCCTGAAGTGTTGGCTTTGGTGGGAGACATTGCTCCGTATGTGAAGCCGACACCCCAAGAACACAAGCACCATGGTGGTGCTCATCGCGGCGGGGGAAGCTCCACTGGAGCAAATGCGCAACGTAAGAGAGCAAATCGAAGCGGTGGCGCTCCCACCACACGCGAGCGCAGCGAACAATCTGGGCGCCCAGGTAAGTCAAACCAGTCTGGCCGCGCTAACAGTGGACGTCCCACCACCACCGCCCGGCGCCCGCAGCAGCGTTCACGCTAAAAACCAGACCTCCTTGGCAAGGTTGAGCGCCGGTCTACTCGGTTTGGCCAAAACAGGGATAAAGGCCTTAGACCGCTCTGGAGTCGCTAAGCGATGATGCCAAGCACCACAAAGGCACCAATGTGTGTGCCGGCGTGGGACATCATGCTGGCTGCGAGTGAATGCTTAGCGAACAACCAACCATAAATAAGTCCGATCAGTGCATTGAACAAGAAGACTAAGGCGTAATGGATGGGTTGCGCGTTGGGTAAAAGCGATAGTGCCGGGAAATGGCCGAGGGCAAAAACGGAGGCCGAGACCACATTTGCCCACACAT
>LIAY01000109.1 GCA_001438965.1 Microbacteriaceae bacterium BACL25 MAG-120322-bin65
CGCCCTTGTGAACCAGGAGGGTGGCATCGCCACCGTCATCCAAAATCATGTTGGGTCCAATGGCACCGTGTGCACTCCAGTCAAAAATCTGCTCGGTGCACCACCAGTATTCCTCGAGGGTTTCACCCTTCCAGGCGAAAACTGCAACACCCTCGGGGTTTTCTGCCGTTCCTCGACCCACCACAACAGCGGCCGCCGCGTCATCCTGTGTGGAGAAAATGTTGCAACTAACCCAACGGACTTCAGCACCCAACGCGACGAGTGTCTCAATCAACACTGCGGTTTGAACTGTCATGTGCAGAGAGCCGGCGATGCGAGCGCCCTTTAGCGGCTGAAGAGGGCCAAACTCTTCGCGAAGCGCCATCAAGCCTGGCATTTCATGCTCGGCGAGACGGATTTGGTGTCGACCAGCCTCGGCTAGAGCGATATCAGCAATGCGGTATTGAAGTGGGGTGGCAGTTAACATGACCCTATTGTGCCACTGGTTTAGCTGAGATAGCGCCGAGAATGACCGCCGTGTTTTTTTATCCTCGCACCAGGCTCAGAACCTCATCACGAAGCGTTTCCATCACCTGATTCGTTCCTGCCTCCACATTGAGCCTCAGAAGTGGTTCAGTGTTCGACGCCCGCAGGTTGAACCACCAGAAAACTCCCTCTGAGTCACCCGAGACCGTCATTCCATCAAGATCATCGATCTCCCCGCGGGAAGCGAATTTCTCGCGCACAGTGGCCACCACAGATGCCTGGTCCTCCACGACGGAATTGATTTCCCCGCTTTCTACATACCTGGCAAATTCCCCAGCAAGTGTCGACAGTGGCTGTGTCGACGAACCCAGCTCCGCTAGGACATGCATGGCCGCGAGCATCCCATTATCGGCTCCCCAGAAATCCCGGAAGTAATAGTGCGCTGAATGCTCTCCGCCAAAGATTGCACCCGTGTCCCTCATCCGGTCTTTGATAAACGAGTGACCCACCTGGGTTCGAACCGGCTCACCCCCGTTTTCCTGGATGACCTCGGGGACGGTTCTGGAGCAAATCAGGTTGTGAATGACGCGGATGGGTCCTTCTTCACCGGATGCCTGAACCCTCATAATTTCGCGCTTGGCAACAAGAGCTGCCACCGCACTGGGGGTCACTGCTTGGCCTTTTTCGTCAATCACAAAACACCGGTCGGCATCGCCATCGAAAGCTAAGCCAATATCCGCGCCTTGTGCGAGAACGGCCTTTTGCAAATCGACGAGGTTTTTGGGTTCTAGAGGATTAGCTTCGTGGTTGGGAAAAGACCCATCAAGTTCGAAATACATCTCGGTAATCTCCAGAGGCAGCAGCTCTCCCCCGAGGTCGTTTCCGAGAACCCCCGGAACGGTGAGCCCCGCCATGCCATTAGCAGCATCGACGACTACACGAAGCGGGCGACTCGATTCCAGAGAAACTAAAGCGCGTAAGTACTGCGCATATTCGGCCAACACGGTGCGCTCGCTGGCCACGCCGCTGACGGGATTCGGCGCAGGGTCTGATTCTAAATATTCCCTGGCACGATCGCGAATATCGGCCAAACCGGTATTCATGCTGATGCCCTGAGCCGATCGCTTGCAAAATTTGATTCCGTTATAAGAAGCTGGATTGTGACTCGCCGTAAACATCACCGCAGGAATAGCCCACGTCCCCGAGGCGAAATAAACCATGTCAGTAGAGCACAGGCCAATGTTGATAACACTTCCCCCCGCTGAAAGTGCGCCCTCAATGAACGCCTTGGCCAAGGTAGGAGAGGACTCCCGCATGTCATGGCCCAGAACGAATTCGTTTCCAGTCCCGACCACTACGTCGATAAATGCAGCGCCCAGGGCCCTCGTGACCTCCGGAGTTAACTCTGTTGCTACAAGCCCGCGGACGTCATAAGACTTAACGATTCGAGTGAGGGCATCTGCAGTCATGCATCCAGCCTAGCTGCGCCTAAATGGCTTCGGGATAGACCTGGCGGCGAACTAGCGACCATCCCACAGGCACCGTGAGCCTCGCTGCGTGCGCTGGACAAAGGTCATAGGCATGTGGTTGCGCCGTTGCTACCAGGGGCCCAATAACGACTTGGGCATCGTTGTAGACATAGGTCAGCGTCGCAGATGCATCGATCGAACACGAAGCTTTAGAACACAACCTAAGAACAGGTGGGCGAAGAGGCATGGTTCTTACAGGCTAAAGCGCGAGTGACGAGTTAGCCTGTCATCGTGGCCCACACCGTCTCTTCTGCTCGCAGGCCCCCCCGGCATCGAAGCGTTGGATCTAGAGCGCCGGGGCCTGTGACCCCCGGGCTTGTCAGCCATAACGATGATGTTGCTTTTATTGTCCAATCCACCCTGGCCTATCTAACCAAACAGTGGCCAAGCGAACTAGCAGGAGTATCAGCCACTATCGCCGGCATGCCCTCCACGCCAGCGTCAGGGAAAACGGTCCCCCGGTGGAGTATCGATAAGAACAATCGAATCATCGTCCTCTATCGCTATCCGATGGAAAGATTTGCCAAACTACACATTAACGACCCATGGCACCGCCGAGTAGCGATTGAAAGCACAGTTTTTGCTGCTGTAGCGGAGCTATTGGGCACCGACCCCTGGGGACTAGCTCCTGGTCGGTTCCCGCCGCTTTAGCGCGGAGTGATAAATACCGAGCGCTGTGGCGCTGGCGTTGGCAAAACGTGGGCGTGGCCAAGGAGAGCGTCGCTTCGGGAGATCACCACGGCATACACCGGCTCTAGAGACGACAGGCTATGAGACCCGGGAGATAGCGGTCTCGCAATCACAGAACCGCCCGGGATACTTGTTTCTCGCCCATCTAGGGTCACGCTGACACTGGTGGAGTGTGGATTAACAATCGACACTTTCATGTCTGATAGGTCAGGAACCGCAAAAAGCGAATCTCCCGTGATGGCAGGAGAGCTTCCCACCCAACTAGTGTCCGTTCGCAGATCATTACCCACGGTGACTCGGACCGCTGCGACAACGGGCTGAGTGGATTCAATAACCACGCCAAAGTCACCACTGCCTAGCTCATCGAGTGATAAATCCCCAACCTCACCGGCTTCGAGCTCCAAAAGCGTCGTGACATCACCAAGCGATGGACGCAACACCCGAATAGTGACGGTGGCAGGGGAATCCGGGGCTAACACTCGCAACAAAGGCACCACATCGGAATATCCATCCTTGCCACGAAGCGGCCCCAGCACCTCTTCTGGTGGAGAGTAAAGACCGGGTATTACTCGAAGCTCACTCGGCTGTGTTTGGGCAGTAATAACCGCGAGCCCATCTGCGTCTAAGCCTCGGACTATCGAATAGTGCAAGCTCGCCACAATCGGTGCCCCGTTCGTTGTGACGCGCACCACAGGTGCCGCTTCATCAGGTGCCAGACCCGCCAACGAAAGCACCCGCTGGGATCCAGGTGCCACTAAAATTCCTTGCCCCAGAGGGGATTCAATAAGTCCCTGCGCCCCATAAATCTCAAGGTTGACAGTGGCGCTAACCTCTCCCGGATTTGATAGAGACAGTGCCGTCTGGCGTCCGATGGTGGTTTGTCCCCCCACTAACCAGGACTCAGTGGCAGGCGGCGAGCATTCGGCCATCGCCAGGCCTCGAACATTGGGGTTATTAAGTATTTGGTGAGAGGTGGCGGCAAGCGCTCCCTCTCCCACGGGTTGGGACACAATACTGGGCAGGTCGGGCGAACTGGTCTCCTCCAGCGAGAACCCATCCTGCAGATCAGTTGCCACCAGTGCGCCCAGGCTTGGGGCTAAGCCTGCGACAACGTCGCTTGCTGGCCCGTAACTCAAAGCACTCGCACCTTGGGCACTGAGCGAAATAGCCGCTCCCATACATACCAGGGTGCGATCAGGCTCCGCTGGCACCACCTCAACGCTCTGCAGCGAAGCTATGGGGCCTTGGACG
>LIAY01000110.1 GCA_001438965.1 Microbacteriaceae bacterium BACL25 MAG-120322-bin65
GGGAATATAGACGCCAAATTTTCTAGCAGGAAAATAGTGGCCCCACTCGTGCAAGGCAATCGAAAGCATCAAGCCAAAGGCGATGACGACCACACCGAGAGTAAAAATGATGGCTGTTTCCACCTCGCCACTCTAATGCTCAACACTGACAGAGCACTTGGTGTCTGCCCTATGCCGAGGCCCTAAGCCTTGCGCCGAGCGATTTCGCTATCTGCCATCTTTCGCGCCCATATTTCTGCCTCCAGAACGGCCTCCACACTCATCTCTAACGAATCATGCGCGTCAACAACATGGCTGATGATGTCGGTGATGGCCAGGAAAGAGAGTTCCTCGCGATGGAAGGCGTAGACAGCCTGCTCGTTAGCTGCGTTGAAAACGGCAGGATACGTTCCTCCTCTGCGCCCCACTTCTTTGGCCATCGAAACAGCCGGGAACGTGACCTCATCAAGTGGCTCAAAATTCCAGGTGTGCGCACTGGACCAATCCAGGCCCTTAATTACTCCAGGGACACGGTGTGGCCAGTTCAGTCCCCACGCAATGGGCAAGCGCATATCCGCAAGCGACGCCTGGGCGATAGTGGAGCCATCCACAAATTCCACCATCGAATGAACAATCGATTGTGGGTGCACCGTAACTTCAATCCGATCGAAATCGATGCCAAAAAGAAGGTGGGCTTCGATTAGCTCCAAGCCTTTATTGACCAGAGTGGCCGAGTTAGTTGTGACCACCTGCCCCATATCCCAGGTGGGGTGAGCCAGCGCTTGGGCCGGCGTTACGTCACGAAGGCTCTCTCGGGTGCGACCTCGAAAAGGGCCCCCGCTAGCGGTCACAATAAGTTTCGAAATTTCCTGGAACGTTCCAGCCATCATCGCCTGCGCCAAGGCAGAGTGTTCGGAATCCACGGGAACAATCTGGTCGGCTCGTTGCGAAGCTTTGGCCAATAATGATCCGCCCACAATCAGGCTCTCCTTGTTGGCCAGAGCAAGCGTTCGCCCTGACCTCAAGGCTTGAAGACTGGGCATCAAACCCACGGAACCCGTAATGCCGTTGAGGACAACATCGGCGTCAACGCCGGCCACCAAAGCAGTTGCCTCATCAATACCTAGGGCCACGTGCTCGTTGGGAACACCAAAGCGTTGTGCTTGAGCGTGGACAAGCTCGCTATTGGATCCAGCGGCGAGTCCGACCACCTCAAACTGGTCACGGTTGCGATCAACAACGTCCAACGCTTGAGTGCCAATGGATCCGGTGGATCCAAGAATCAGGACTTTACGCACGAGGGGAAGAGCTGGCCAGGGCACTCTCGGTGCGGTCAATGGTGCACTGCCCGACTACGCGGGTGCCCACATAAATAACGGCGCTTTGGCCTGGTGCAACACCGAGCAGTGGCGCATCCAGTGTGATGACCATTTCACCACCCACCACCCGCGCCGTGGCAGCCACGGGATCGGCATGCGCTCGGACTTGAACATGCACGCTAAAGGATTCGCAGGCAAAACCGTCGTCATCGCTGAGATCATCGGCATAACCAGAATCAGCAGGGTTTGCTCCAGCAAAACTCATGGTGGCACCAACCAGTGCACTCACCGCGAGTGCCTCTTTTGGCCCCACCACTACTTCATTAGTTTTTGGCCTGACTTCGAGCACGTAGCGTGGCTGTCCGTCATCTGCGGGGAAACCAAGGTGTAAACCTTTGCGTTGGCCCACGGTAAAGGCTGCGGCACCCTTGTGAGAACCCACCACTTCACCGTCCATACTCAAGACTTCACCGGCTTCGGCACCCACGCGCTCAGCAAGCCACCCTCTAGTGTCACCATCGGGGATGAAACAAATATCGTGCGAATCGGGCTTGGTGGCGACCACAAACCCGCGATCGGTGGCCTCCTTGCGCACATCCGCTTTCGACGGTGTGGTAGCTAAAGGGAAATAGCAATACTCAAGCTGTTGGGTGGTCAAGACTCCCAGAACATAGGACTGATCTTTTGCCCAGGTTGCTGCCCGGTGAAGTTCTTTACCCTGTGGGCCCTCCACCACAGAGGCGTAGTGACCGGTAGCGATGGCGTCAAAACCTAACGCAATTCCACGCTCTAAGACAGCGTCAAATTTGATGTGCTGGTTACAGCGCATACAGGGGTTAGGGGTGCGCCCCTCGCGGTATTCGTCGATAAAGTCTTGCACCACATCCTGGGCGAAGCGTTCGGAAAAATCCCACACATAGAAAGGAATTCCTAGCATGTCAGCAACCCGCCTGGCATCCATGGAATCTTCAATCGTGCAGCAACCACGCGAGCCGGTCCGCAAAGTTCCTGGCATGCGAGAGAGAGCTAAATGAACCCCCACCACATCGTGCCCGGCCTCCACGGCGCGGGCTGCCGCCACAGCGCTATCGACGCCACCGCTCATCGCTGCCAGAACTTTCATTCCACCAGTGTAGAAGCCCCAACGAAGAGTGCGCTCCTAGCCGGCAGCTAGTCCAGCGCTACTCGCCTTTTCCACCACGGAGGGGAAGGCGCGTATGACGGCATCGAGATCGCTCTTGGTCACCGAATACCCCATGCTAAAACGCAGCGCCCCTCTAGCTTCTGATGCGCCAACGCCCATGGCGATAAGGACATGGGAGGCTTCGGGAACTCCGGCCTGGCAGGCAGAACCAGTGGAAACGTGAATCTCGTGTTGGTCGAACAAATACAGCAACACATCGCCTTCGCATCCGGGGACCGTCAGATGAGCGTTACCGGGTAAGCGTTCATCGAGCGAACCGCGGACGATGACCTGCGGACATGCGGTGGTCAATCCCTCTAACAAGTAATCGCGCATCTGGCGCAGGTGATCGACTTGGGTGAGACGATTACGCTCCTGAATCTCAAGAGCAGCTGCAAAAGCGACTGCCCCTGCCATGTCGATGGTTCCTGAACGGCCACGCTGTTGCTCACCGCCATGGTGTAGAGCCTGAATTTCGGGTGCTGTGCGCGAGAGTAACAAAGCCCCCACGCCAACAGGGCCGCCCACTTTGTGAGCAGAGACACTCATCGCGCTTGCCCCCAGCGCAGAAAAATCAATAGGTAAATATCCGCATGCGGCCACCGCATCGATGTGCACAGGCGTTCTGTGCTCTCGGGCAAGAGCACACAGCGCCTCCACCGGTTGAATCGACCCCACTTCGTTATTGGCTAATAGCGAGCTCACCATGGTGACCTCTTGGCTCTCCAGGATGCTCTCCAGGTGAACCAGATCAATCACAGCCTCAGACGTCAAAGCCGCATAAACAATGTCGGTGCCTTCTTGCTCTGCTAACCAGCCCAGGGCATCCAAGGTGGCATTGTGCTCTGCCCCGGTAGTGACCACGCGAGTGATGGCATCACGACCTTCACTTCGTTTCTTGGCCCACACAGCGCCCTTGAGTGCTTGATTGATTGCCTCGGTTCCGCCGGAGGTGAAAATGACTTCAACGGTGTCACAGCCTAAAGCTGTGGCGACCCTCGCTCTGGCATCTTCGACCTGGGCACGAGCTCGCTGCCCAGCTTGATGAACAGCTGAGGGGTTACCAATTGTCCCGAGAGCTTCGAGATAGACGGCTTTTACCTCGTCCGACATGGGTGTGGTGGCCTGGTTGTCGAGATAAATCCCCATGGGGTCTCCTAAAACATCAAGGAAGTGAGCGCGCTCCGCGCGCGTTTGACCTCATCGCTGGTGGGACCGCCGATGAGGAAGAAGGAAAGCAAGCGCTCGCGCACGAGGCTCTGATCCTCTGGAGTTAGTTCAGGATAAATTCCTAGCAATCTTGCACACGCATCCGAAACGCGACCAGTGGACATGTCGAGATCGGCAACGCCTAGTGCTGCGCTCAAATCGCTTGGCGAATCGGCAGCAGTTGCTCGAATGGTATCG
>LIAY01000111.1 GCA_001438965.1 Microbacteriaceae bacterium BACL25 MAG-120322-bin65
GCAGCCAAAGGCAGGGCGGCTTCGGAGAAGGCTGAGTTTAGGCGCTTCACCCAGGCGACGAGACGCCGCCGTGCCACCTGGGGGGTATCGCTTGGCAGCGTGGGGTTGTTGGTTTTGACGGTGGTCTTACTCACTCTTTCCCCGGCTCTCTCACTCAAAACAGTGGTGGTGGAGGGCGCATCGCGGGTTAGCGCCGAAAGTATTCGTGAAGCACTCGAGGGCATGTATGGCGAGCCGTTGGCCCGGATTAGCAATGAACGCGTCAGCGATGCTTTAGCTCCGCTGACCCTCATTCAGGCATTTCGCACCCGCATCGAACCACCCGGAACACTGATCGTCTCCATTGTGGAGAGAAGGCCATTGGGTGTTGTTCAGGGTGTGAGCGGTTATGACGTGGTTGATGCTGCCGCCGTAACGCTGTGGTCTAGTGACACCCCACCAGGGGATGTGCCACGTATTTTGGTGGCTGCCAAGCCTGACTCGCCCAGTTTTCAAGCAATTTCGCGAGTGTTGTTGGCTCTCCCGGATGCCTTATTGAGCCAAGTTGAGGGTGTCACCGCGACCACCTTGGACGATGTCCGCTTCACTATGCGCTCCAGTTCGCACGAGGTGGTCTGGGGTAGTTCGGACCGGGCGGCGGAAAAAGCCCGAGTGCTCATTGCGGCCTTGGACGCAGCTGGGGAGGACAGCCCCCGCACCATTGATGTCACCACCCCCGAGAGCGTGGTTATCCGGCTTCGGTCGTGAGGTTTCTTTTGCTTTTTCGGGTTCCACGACACGCCCAGAGCCTGCTCACCGTGATCGCCATATCGCCCTAGCGTCAGTGCAGAAGAAAAGTGACAAATACTCTTATCTTCAAGTAGAAGTTGAAGGTTTACCTTAAGGAGCCCCATTGTCCGGTCATCACAACTACCTTGCTGTCATCAAAGTGGTGGGTGTAGGAGGAGGTGGCGTCAACGCCCTCAATCGGATGATTGACCGTGGTTTGCGTGGGGTGGAGTTCATTGCCATCAACACCGATGCTCAGGCCCTCCTGATGAGCGATGCTGATGTGAAACTTGATGTCGGACGCGACCTAACCCGTGGGTTGGGCGCTGGCGCTGACCCGGAAGTGGGTCGCAGGGCCACTGAGGACCATCATGAAGAGATCGAACAAGCTCTCGCTGGGGCAGACATGGTTTTCGTGACTGCCGGCGAAGGTGGTGGCACGGGGACAGGCGGAGCGCCTGTCGTGGCTCGCATTGCTAAGTCAATCGGTGCTCTGACTGTCGGTATTGTCACCAAGCCTTTTGCCTTCGAAGGTAAGCGACGCATGTCTCAAGCCGAAGTGGGTGTTCAAGCCCTCAAAGACGAGGTGGACACCCTGATTGTGGTTCCCAACGACCGGTTGTTGGAGATTTCGGACCGCAGCATCAGCATGCTCGAAGCCTTCGAAACAGCAGACCGCGTTCTGCTTGCTGGCGTGCAGGGCATCACCGACCTGATCACGACACCGGGGCTGATCAACTTGGACTTCGCTGATGTGAAATCGGTGATGCAAGATGCCGGCACCGCCCTCATGGGAATTGGCTCCGCTCGTGGCGCGGATCGCGCCATCAAAGCTGCCGAGTTGGCAGTGGCATCACCTCTGCTGGAATCCAGCATCGAGGGAGCCCAAGGGGTCTTGCTCTCCATTCAAGGTGGTTCCAACCTGGGGCTCTATGAAATCAGTGACGCTGCCAAGCTGGTGGAAGAAGCTGTTCACCCTGATGCCAACATCATTTTTGGTGCGGTCATCGATGACTCCCTCGGCGATGAGGTTCGTGTCACCGTGATCGCAGCCGGCTTCCAAGAATCCCAGCCTCGAGCTGCCACCCCCGCCATGGTGCAAGAAGAAGAAACTGTGGCGCCAGTATCGGCATCGGGCCTCGCGCCCGAAGCCGAAGAGTCCTGGTTGCTTCCGACCGCCCAACCTGCGCCGGGCGACGTCGAAGTTCCGGTTTTCGCCTCGGATTCCGATGATGAGCGCGACCTCGACGTTCCTGATTTCTTGCGATAGAGCCGGCAATGGATTCATCGCCTGGCCAGCGCTGGCTCGAAATCGACGCGCGCATCGCTGCTGCCGCTTTAGCGAACAATCGTCAACCCGATGAGATTACGACCATCGTGGTCACCAAATTTCATCCAGCAAGCCTGGTGCGCGAACTCTATGAGGCAGGAGTCAGGCACGTGGGGGAGAACCGCCACCAAGAGGCCATGGCCAAACAGGCCGAGCTGAGTGACCTGCCCCTAACCTGGCACTTTGTGGGACAACTGCAATCGAATAAGGCGAAGGCTGTGGCGCAGTACTGCTCTGTGATTCACTCAGTTGATCGAGCCTCGCTGGTGTCAGCGCTCGCTTCCGGGGAAAAACCCTTAGACGTGTTCCTCGAGGTAAACCTCACCGATGTTGCCCACCGCGGCGGGGTTGAGCCCTCTGGGCTCCTAGCCCTAGCGGAGGAGGTTCTTGAAAGAGACATCTTGACGCTGCGCGGACTGATGGCGGTCGCGCCACTAGATCAAGAACCTGCGGCCGCTTTTGACCGTGTTCTAGGACTGTCCCAGACGCTCCAGAGCCTGGCACCGGGGGCCACAGACTTATCCATGGGCATGTCGGCGGATTTTGAAGAGGCTATTGCTGCCGGTGCGACACACCTGCGCATTGGTTCAGCAATAACGGGTAAAAGGCCGCTTGCCCCGTAGCCTTAAATCTTAACCACCCGCGAAAAGGGGCTTTAATGTCAAATCCGTTGCGTAAGACGCTGGAGTTCTTAGGCTTAGCCGAAGAGTCCTACGAAAATCAGGGTCCCGTGGCCCGATCTATTACCTCCGGTGAGCACGCCACACCTTCGCAGCGCGCCACAGTGACGCCGTTGCGTCGCAACGCAAAGTCTCAGGGAGCGAGCGACGTGAATGAAATACTGACAGTGCACCCGAAAATGTATGGCGATGCCAAAATCATCGCTGAAAGTTTCCGTGAGGGTGTCCCGGTGATTATTAACCTCACCCAGATGAGTGAGTCTGAAGCTCGTCGCCTGGTTGATTTCTCCAGTGGCTTAGCTCAGGGCCTCCACGGCCACATTGAGCGCGTAACCCCCAAGGTGTTCCTGCTCTCTCCCTCCCACGTTCTCGTCAGCGGTGACGGCGATGGAGTGGAATCCGAACTCGACGCCTCACTTAACGCCTAAGTTCGCCAAGACCACAGGCGAGCCCGCCATAATGGGATAACTATGCTTTCGCTTATTGCTTCGGTCGTCTATTTTGCCCTTTACGTTTTTCTGGTTGCTATGTGGGTGAGATTTGCGTTCGATTGGGTGCGAGTTCTTTCGCGCACTTTCCAGCCCAAAGGGCCACTCGTTGTCATTGCAGAACTCGCGTACTCTCTTACCGATAGGCCTCTTTCGATGGTACGCAGAGTGATTCCGACGATCCGCTTCGGTGGGGCTGCCATTGATTTGGGGTGGAGCGCTTTGTTGCTCGTCACCCTGGTGGTGCTGTCGATTGTGGACGGATACCGCTAGTCCTCTGCTGTTTTTTGGATTCCACGCAGTAGAGTTAGGCTCGATGTTTGGAATGGCGCGTGACCTGACCGGTAATGCGAAGCTAGAGAAGTGAAGAGGTAGTCACATGGCTTTGACCCCTGAGGACATTGTCAACAAACGGTTTCAGTCCACGAAATTTCGCGAAGGATACGACCAGGATGAGGTCGATGATTTTCTAGACGAAATTGTGGGAGAGATTCGGCGCCTCCAGTCAGAAAAAGACGTATTTGCCCAAAAAGTTGCTGCCGGTGAATCTAGGATTGCTGAACTACAGCGCGGTGGCGGCGCCCAGAGCTCTGTGGGCATTGCCTCGTTTCCGATGGG
>LIAY01000112.1 GCA_001438965.1 Microbacteriaceae bacterium BACL25 MAG-120322-bin65
GCTTGCCTTTAACGCTCTAGGTTTACGACACCTTGCCCGCATCGATTTCATCGTTGACGCCGACGGGTTGCCCTGGTTCTTAGAGGCCAGCACCATGCCTGGGCTTACCGAAACTTCTAGTACTGCTCTAGCGCTCGATACTGCTGGCTACGACCTCGGTGGTGTCTACGCGGCCTTAGTGCACTCGGCTGCTTCCTAAATTATTGAAAGCCTGGTTCGCCAAGCTCTGCAAGGATGCGGTTCAAGTCGGCGACTGTAGCAAAATCAATCGCGAGAGTGCCCTTCTTTGTCGAAAGATTGATAGCTACACGAGTATTCAAACGATCACCCATCCGCTCGGCAATCTCGTCAAGCTGTTCGCTCCGGTTACCCTTGCGCACTTTCTTAGCACCCGGCTTGGCGGTTTTAGCTAAGCCAGCCTCTTGTTCGACCTGTCTAACAGTCAGAGACTGGGACACAATCTTGGTTGCTAAACGAGACATAGCCGTTTCGTCCGGCAGAGAAAGCAAAGCGCGGGCGTGACCAGCGCTGATTACTCCCGCTGCGACCTTGGTTTGCACATCAAGGGGCAACCTCAACAACCTGAGAGTATTCGTAACCTGCGGCCTTGATCGGCCCAGACGAGTCGCAAGCTCGTCTTGGGTAATACCAAAATCAGAGAGCAGCTGCTGGTAGGCAGAGGCTTCCTCAAGGGCATTCAAGTTGGCGCGGTGTAGGTTTTCCAGCAACGCATCGCGCAACATCGCATCATCTGCTGTCTCGCGAACAACAGCGGGGATGGTTGCCAGCCCAGCGGCGATCGAGGCGCGCAATCGGCGCTCACCCATAATCAGCTCAAAGCGGATGGGTCCATCCGGCTTATCTAGTGGGCGCACCACGATGGGCTGCAAGACACCAAACTCTCGTACCGAATGAATCAGCTCTTCTAATTCCTCGGCGCGGAACTCGCGGCGGGGCTGTTGGGGGTTAGCTCGGATTGCACTGGGAGCAATCTGGGCCAATGTTGCACCAGGGACCGCCACTAACGCCTCGCCTTGCGCTGCGGTGGGGAAGAAAACATCCACGGGGCGCTCCCCGGATGGCGGTGCTTGAGGAATGAGGGCGCCGATACCTCGGCCTAAACCCGTTCTTTTCTGTGCCATTAGGTCGCGGCTCCTCTGTGAGCGATTTCTAGTGCAGCTTCACAATACGAGATTGCCCCTGGTGAGGCGGCGTCATACGCCACCACGCTCTGGCCATAACTAGGGGCTTCAGAAACCCGAACCGAGCGCGGAATAACCGTGGCCAGTGTTTGGCTAGCAAAGTGTTCTCTCACATCATCAACTACTTGCTGGGCCAAGTTGGTTCTCCGATCAAACATGGTGAGCAAGATGGTGGAAAGGCTCAGGTCCGGATTCAAGTGAGCTTTCACAAGATCAATATTGCGGACCAATTGGCTGACCCCCTCCAACGCGTAATACTCACACTGGATGGGCAGCAACACCTCTTTGGCTGCAACAAAAGCATTAACCGTCAATAGCCCTAGTGATGGCGGGCAATCGATAATGACGTAGTGGACACCCGCTCCCGCAGGGGTGGCCAAATAAGCTTGTAGAGCGCGCTGCAAGCGATACTCCCGAGCCTCCAGAGAGACCAGCTCGATTTCTGCGCCCGCTAGATCCAATGTCGAGGGTGCGCATTCCAAGAGCTCGTTTTCCGGGCTTGTCGCGATAACGTCCGCTAGAGGGGTGGAGCCGATCAACACGTCATAAATGCTGTCTATTTCCGCATGGTGGTCAATCCCCAGAGCGGTCGAAGCGTTCCCCTGAGGATCAAGGTCAATAACCAAAACCCGGGCGCCAAATTTCGCTAACGCTGCGGCAATGTTCACGGCCGTCGTCGTTTTGCCCACGCCACCTTTTTGGTTGGCCACGGTAAAAATTCTCGTTGCTGCGGGTAACGGGGCCGTGGCTTCCCGCAACGAGGATCTGCGGCTGGTGAGGTCGGCAAGCTCTGTGGCAAGGGGTGTTGAATCGTCAAACTGCGCTTGGCTCACCGGTGATATCCCTCCAATGTTTCACGTGAAACATATGACTATTTACCCACTGTAGCCCGAAAGATACGTGTCTCTTCGGTTTCGTATTCAGGCCCCGTAATTTCCACCCGTGGTGTGATGATATTCCACCTAACCATGGTCTTTGCGGCGTCGCGAATCTCCTGGTCCACGCGCTGCCCCTTCATTAACAACAATTCCCCTCCTACTTTTAGCAACGGGATCGCCATCGGCAGGAGAGTCGTGAGGGCACTCACTGCGCGTGCCGTAACCGAGTCAACCAGCACGTGGCCAGCAACGTCCTCCGCGCGCTGGTTAAGCACCGTCACATTAGTCAGACCAAGCCGCGCTGCCTCCTCGGTGAGCCAGGTTGCTCGACGCCCCAAAGGTTCAATCAGTGTGCAGTGGATATCTGGTCGCAGTATGGCCACAACAAGGCCCGGAAACCCCGCGCCAGATCCAATATCAGCCAGCGTCCCGGCAGGAATCTTCTTCGCTAACAAGGCTGAGTTTAGAAGGTGCCTTGTCCACAAACGATTTAGCTCACGAGGGCCCACGAGCCCCAGCTCTTCTCCCCAGGTGTGAATGTCTTGAGCGAACTGGCGCATCGCAGGAAGCGCCTCCCCGCACAGAGCTGCGGCTGCGGGGGGCTCGGCCTCAATCTCAGAATGTTTCACGTGAAACATTCCCTACGGTGCAGGGGTGATGACCGTGTGGCGGTCTTTGCCTTCACCCTCTGAAACAGATTGGAACCCTCGCTCGCTCACCATGTCATGGACCAGCTTGCGCTCGTAACTACTCATGGGGGGGAGCGCTGCGGACTTAGACCCGCCCTCAATCTTTTCGATAGCGACGTCTACGAGTTTCTCTAGAACAGCGACCCGAGCCTCGCGGGAGCCGGCCACATCAAGAACTAGCCGAGCAAATTCTCCAGTCTTCTGCTGAACCGCGAGCCTGGTGAGATCTTGCAAAGCGCTGACCACATCCGGGGTCGACAGGGCCCCTAAATCATTAGAATCGGGGGAGCCGACCGTTACGTAGGTGCGCTCTCCACGAACCTCAATTTCGATGTCGCCGTCAAGGTCGGCGATATCAAGAAGAGACTCCAAGTAGTCTGCCGCGAGTTCACCCTCGTCGGGAACCACAATCTCTTTGTCGGTGCTGGCCATTACTTCCTCTTCTTCTTTTTCTTTTTGGCGCGGTCTTTGCTAACTGGTTGTTCCCGCTGCCGGTTTTCTTCTTCAGGCTTCTCTTCAGAGTCGTCCTCGATCAAGACGATCCCTCTGCGTTCACTTCGCTTCGCCATGCGAGCATCGCGAGCTATAGCAGCGTCGCTGCCAGGGGTGGGCATGTTGCGAATCACGATGAACTGCTGACCCATGGTCCAGAGATTGGAGACCAACCAATAGGTCATAACACCGAGCGAGAAATAGAAGCCGGAGAACAAGAACACCAGAGGGAGCATGTACAGCAACATTTTCTGCTGGCGGTACATCGGGCTTTCTCTCATAGCGGGCGACTGGTTCTTCGACATGATCTGAAGCTGGGTGATGAACTGTGATGCAGACATGGTGACCACCATTACGGCCGCGGTCAGGACGACTGCGACCGTGGCCGATGACGACAGTGTCGCCTCAGCGCTCAACGCATAGGACATTGTTGCTTGAAGCGGCGCTAAGCCCCACAAAGCTGCCTGACCAAACTGGTCAGCAAGTTCCTTGGTCATGAAAGAGACTCCAGCATTGCCTAGGGCGGCTGTGCTGAGCACGCGGAATAAACCAAAGAAAATGGGCATCTGTAGCAACAATGGCAAACAGGAAGAAAACGGATTTGTCCCGGCTTTGCTGT
>LIAY01000113.1 GCA_001438965.1 Microbacteriaceae bacterium BACL25 MAG-120322-bin65
TACACCAAATTTATGACTCTCCTTGAGACAACCGTTAAGCGAAGGTAAAGGAGCTCCTGTGTTTCCTTGGTTGAGGCCATAAATTGCCAAGAACACGGGGCCTGGCCCTGATTCCTCAGATGGTTGATTCTTCAAAGAGTCAGAATCGACCCCCGTCGGGCTGACAGTCGCGAGCAGTGGACAGTTATCAGATTGAGGCGGCTCGGTGTTTAGGCTCTGATTTCAGCAACACTGGGCCGCGGGCGCTATTCAGTCAGTGCGGTGTCAGAAAACCTGAAAACACCCTCATCAACTTCTGAATAATCGAACCAATAATCTTTCGCCACCTGAATGTTTTGCGGACTAAAGGCCTCGGGTTGTCCTCCGCAGTTCTGGAACAAAGACCCATCCATAACCTCGGATGTTGCTAGCTGCCCCCGGTCAGCGAGCAACCGCAACGCTATAGCGCCCTTTTCGGCGATGCCGGGATCCGCAAGCTCAGAGCCAAATTGTTGATTCGCCAGCAAATCGGAAACAAAGCTCATGTGGTCACCCCACACCACGTCGGAATTCAAGTTCCCAAGTTCGGCCGCCATCTCCAGTGAGAAGAACGATGCACCAGCCTCATGAATCCAAAATTGATCATCATGATCTGGGGCACCGGAATAATTACAGGTGGGTCCGGGGCGGGCTTGAACGGTGTGGAACACCTCGTGAAAAAAAGTTGTAACTAGCTCTTTGGAAGGGCCTGCCCGATCGGGATCAATGCTCAAAACCATCCATCGCTTCTTCGCACACTCATCCGAACCAACACCACCATCAGCCGCCTGCTGCCCTCCGCCCAATTCGGCAAAGCGTGATATTTGGCGCGCCTCGAATATCGCAACCTCCTTGCCGCAGGCAGGTTCTAAATATCTTTCCAGCGAACTAGCCATCGAGTCCCTTTGATCCGCTGTAACCACCGGCTCAAAACCGGAGCCTCGGTAATGGGTGTCGTTATCCTTCACCTCACCGGGGGGCAAGAGTAACGGCCCCACTGGGTAAATAATCATGATTACGTCAGTTTGCACCTCGGCAATTTTATTCACCGCAAAATTAAAGCAATTTATGATTTCATCGTCTGGATAATCCGAAAAGTTAACCAGGCTCAGTTGGCTTTCTGGGATCGGAGATTGTGGACAGTCGAGCACCTCTGCAAACTGGGGTTCGAAAGAGACCCCTTCCTCACTAGCGCAGGAGCTCAGCAATAAAAGCCCAGCGGCTAGTAAAGAGATTGACGTAAATACCAGTCGATTATTTTTCAAGGAGCTCCTTAGTGAAAGTGATGCTCAGGCTCTATCGGTCGCTAAATTCGTATCCACCGTTCGTACCTACGATTTGATACCACGTATTTCTGATCTCTTGGATCTCTGGTCCTCCCGAGGGGTAGCGCAGTTCTCTCGCGCAGTCGTGGAAGAAGCTGCCGTCCATGATTTCCTCGTGCGTGATGAGGCCCTTATCCACCATAAGGAGCAACGCCGCGGCACCCTTTTTGTCCGGTCCGCTCTCATGGAGACCGGGTGTTTCCTCATACGCTCTCGAGGCGTCTCGCAGTATTTCCATCCGAATGCGTTCGTTTTCCCCCACTTCTCCTTCATTGGGGAGACCGTCTTCCTTGACGACCCCGGTCAGGAAAGAGGAAAAGTAATGCGCACCACCTTCAGCCATCCAGGGGGTATTTGCCGTGGCACGCTCCTCGGATAGCGCGCTGCAGCTACCCCCCATGTCGAGGTCCTGTTGGAAGGCGTGATACAGCTCGTGGGTTAGGAAACGCTCCAGTTCCAGCTCCCCCTCTCTCACCAACTGAGGGGTGATGCCCATTGCTACCACCCGGGTGGTTGAACACAAAAGCCTCATGGTGCTGGCATCCGCTCCTTGTTCCACCCAATCGCGCCACATCGCAAACTCATCTCCTTGTCCGTCCTCTGACGTTGGGTCAAAAAACCTCTCATCCACGCAGTCATCGGCACGCAGCCAGAGTTCAATGTCAGCCAAGAGCGCTCCCTGGTTTTCAGGGGTCATGACCACATCGTGCATCCCAAACTCTGCTCCCCCGAGATACCCCACCATTTCGCCGGTGAACCTCCCCACCGGATACACGAAGGTCAACACGTTGGCATCTTGGTCAGCCATCAGGCCACTAGCAGACATTCCCCACTCCATGATCATGTCCGTCGAGTAGTCGGTGTAATTAATGATGGTGAGAGAGCCATCGCCATTGGAGCCCGCAAATTCCTGCGCATAACTCTCCTGCTTCGTAATTTCCCGAGATCCGCTGGCTACACCGCTGGTGGCGCATGCGCCCAGCGTCACGGCAAGAATCGTCGTAACAATAATCGACAGAGACCGTCTGATGATGCGGTTCATGGCTTTCTCCTGGGGTTAGGTGCTTCCTGATGGTGCGAAGTGAAATGTGGCGAGCGAAGAACACTCCTTACCGGTTGTTACTGAGGCGCCAGAGCCTCCATCTGCTCCTCAAACGGTTGGGCAAGAAAGAGCTCAAGCTCTGCATAGAACTCATCCACGCTCATTCCGAAGGTTTCCTCGAAGGCAGGGTAAAAACCATCAGTTTTGTTGAGGTCGTAGAAATCAAAGAGCAAAGCCTCATCCGAGCTGAGGTCTGCTAATAAGGCAGTCGCAACGTATCCCATTCCGAACTGCAGGAAACCGATACACAGTTCGCCACAGTACTGCGCTACTCGCTGGGTGCTGGCCTCGGTCTCTATGTCGATTAGCCTCAGGGAGGGCCAGGTTTCCTTGTCGCGGGAAATCCAGTCCAAATTTTCCTCGAGCATCCGTATTCGGGGAGCTTCGCGACCACTCATGCCAATATCCCGAGACCAGCCCTCATCTTCATCGATGATCATCTGGAAATAAGATGCTGTACCTTCCTCAAACCATCGAGGCATCGGGTAGGGCGGGATTTCTTCGGGGTTATCCGACTTGTAGAGCTGATGCGCCGACTGGTACACGTGAAAATATTCGTGCGCTATGACCGTCTGGCCGCTGACAAGCTCCTCGGGGAATGCGATGGCACAGAACTCATTCTGTTCGTTGGCACAGGGGTTATCCACAAAGTGCTGGCTGGGTTTTGCGTTCATCCAGGAAGACTGTTGAAAAGCATTGCCACCAGGAAAAATCGTCGCCATTTCTCGCATACCCGGACCCTGATCCTCCTCGATGCAATATTTGATCATGCTGTCTTCCCAAGCCCTGTTGCAAAATTCTTCGATGACCGGTTCGGCGGCGGCTAGATCGTTTCCGATGATGTAGGAGCTCAGCGGCCCGTAGGCACCAAGATATTTCTCAGCAGCAAGTCTTGCTTCTTTACTGGCGATCACAATGAACTCAGGCACATCGGCCGCCACTATCCACACCGCCGGTTCATCGATGGTCTTGTCGTAGTCGGCTTTCTGGAGGCGCTCGAACTGGGCTATGACAGATGAGTCGAGTGGGCCAATGAATCTGGTGGGGGTGATTCCTTGGAATGGCTCAAAGGCCAAGTCGAAGACGCAGTCTTCGTTTTGCCACACTGCCTGCTGATCCGATGGGGACTCAATCTTTAAGGGGTAGTTATCCACACACTCTTGTCTGGCGTCAGGCAACCATGTGGCGCAGACGCCATCGTCCGCAATGCACAGCGGGGTGTCGTCGGTCAGCTCCGCATCAGATGGCCGACCACCATCTCCGTTTGCGATGCTCCCGGCACCTTCGGATGGGTCGGAATAGGAATCACTCT
>LIAY01000114.1 GCA_001438965.1 Microbacteriaceae bacterium BACL25 MAG-120322-bin65
TTTGAAGACCGCATCGTGTTCCTGGGTGTTCAGGTCGATGACGCATCTGCCGATGACGTGATGGCACAGCTTTTGGTGCTCGAAAGCCAAGATCCTGATCGGGACATCGTGATGTATATCAATTCACCCGGTGGATCTTTCACCGCGATGACCGCTATCTATGACACGATGCAATACGTTCGCCCGCAGATCCAGACCGTCGTGTTGGGCCAGGCTGCTTCGGCAGCTGCAGTGATTCTTGCTGGCGGTGAGCCTGGGAAACGTTTGGCTTTGCCTAACGCCCGCGTTCTCATTCACCAGCCCATGATGGGTGAAGCTGGTCGCGGCCAGGCCTCGGATATTGAGATTCAGGCGAAAGAGATTGCCCGCCTGCGTGAATGGCTCGAGGAGACGTTGTCGAAGCACTCTAAGAAGAGCATCGAGGAAGTCCACCGCGACATCGATCGTGACAAGATTCTCACCGCCGATGACGCGCTGGAATATGGCCTGATTGACCAGGTGCTGAGCTCTCGTAAGAGTGTGACGGCGCCAACACCGGCTAAGGGCCCTGAGGCTGTTACGGCAGGTTAGTTTCGACGCGATCTAGACCACAGAGTCACCAGGAGTGTTGTCGCAAGGGTGGCAATAATGGTGATGATGATGGCGGTTCCGCTCGCGGATGAGACCCAGGGTGAAACCTCTGTGGTCTCCATGATCGGGGTCGCTGGGGAATTCTCCGGTGACTCTGGTGATGATATGTCTGTGCCATCGCCAAGTTTCTCTGGGGAGCGCTCTAGGCCACATTCTGGTGGAGTAGAGAAACCTTGGGCTGGCGTGTGGTCACTAAGGGGGGCGAAAATAACCTCATAGCTTTCCGAGAGCGAGTGCCCATCGGCGGACACAAATTGGTACACGATCGAATACCTTCCGGGCTCACCCAAGTCGATCGACGTTTCAATACTGTGCTCTCTCACGCTGACACAGCCGTCCCCGTAGTAGAGCCCCGATTCGTCCATTAGGGCAGTGCCAAAACCGCGACTATTGCCACCGAGATCCAACAGTCTTCCATCGGTGGAAATAGAGATAGCCACGGGGGATTGGGTGATGGTGCTACCAGAGGCCGGGGTGCGCTTGTCAACGGCGTTATGGGCTTGAGCTGGAGAGGCAACGAACAGCAGGCCTAGTCCCAGCACAAGAGCAGCTGCTTTTCGCATCGCGGAGGCTACTTTCTTGTCTGAATACGCCTAGTCAGTTTATTCCCGCCACGCCATGAGGGGTCTGTGGAAAATCCGGGCTGTCACAGTGGTCCCGGGTAGGCTCGCATGAGTTGCCCAAGCTTTTTAGGGAGGTGTAGCCATGGCGCGTACTGGAGAATCCGGCGAGCTATTAAAGTGCTCCTTCTGTGGCAAAAGCCAAAAGCAGGTCCAACAACTCATCGCGGGACCCGGGGTCTACATCTGTGATGAGTGCGTGGAATTGTGCAATGAGATCATTGACGAGCGCCAAATGGAATCGACCAGCGAGGTTGTGGTCGATTTTGAGCTTCCTAAGCCCAAAGAAATTTATGGCTTCTTAGAGGAATACGTCATTGGGCAAGAGCCAGCTAAGCGTGCTCTTTCCGTCGCTGTCTATAACCACTACAAGCGCATTCGCGCCCTAAGTTCACCTCACGCCGTCGATGCCGAGGACGATGTCGACATCCAAAAGAGCAACATTTTGCTGATTGGGCCCACTGGTTGTGGGAAAACCTATCTGGCCCAAATATTGGCAAAACGGCTCAATGTCCCTTTTGCTGTAGCTGATGCCACTGCTTTGACTGAAGCCGGGTATGTCGGTGAAGACGTGGAAAACATTCTGCTGAAACTGATTCAGGCTGCTGACTATGACGTGAAGCGCGCGGAGCAGGGCATTATTTACATCGACGAGGTTGACAAGATTGCTCGTAAAGCAGAAAACCCGTCGATCACCAGAGATGTTTCGGGTGAAGGTGTTCAGCAAGCCCTGCTGAAAATCTTGGAAGGCACCGTTGCTGCTGTTCCACCGCAGGGTGGTCGTAAACACCCCCAGCAAGAATTTATTCAGATTGACACCACGAATGTGCTCTTCATCGTGGCGGGAGCTTTTGCCGGCCTAGAGGAGATCATTTCCCAGCGGGTGGGCCGCCACGGCATTGGTTTCGGTGCACCCCTGCACAGCAAAAATATTCACGAAGACCTCTTCAGCGCTGTGCTGCCCGAAGACCTCCACAAGTTTGGCTTGATTCCGGAGTTCATTGGCCGACTTCCAGTGGTGACCACGGTCTCACCTTTGGACGAGACGGCGCTGATTGACATTCTCACTACCCCCAAAAACGCCTTGATCAAGCAGTATCAGCGCATGTTCGAGCTAGATGGTGTGAAGCTTAATTTTGAGCAGGGGGCGTTGGAAGAAATCGCCAGCCTCGCTTCCCTGCGCCAAACTGGTGCTCGTGGTCTGCGTGCCATTTTGGAAGAAGTCTTAGCTCCCGTGATGTTCGAGGTCCCCTCAAACGAGACCATCGAGAGCATTCTTATTACCCGTGACGTTGTGGCCAATGGCAGCGAGCCCACGATAGTGAGCAAGCGCGTGGAGCGTCGCGAAAAATCCGCCTAGGATTTTAGCCCCGAACGACTTCTCCGTTATCGAGCTCAAGAATTGGGCGATTTTCTAGCCAGGTCATCGTCCATCTCAGGCTCTTCTTTTCTTCATCGCTGAGTGTGGCTTCCACCGAGCGCAGCTGTGCCAACACATTCTCAGAAACCCCTCTGGGGCTGTCTCCAATGGAAAAACGTCCACCTAATTGCATTAGTTGCTAGCCCTTACTTCGTCTTCATACATGACCCACGTTGTCCTGGTCGCAAGAGTGTCATAGATCCTCTGGGCGGTGGCGTTATCCGCTTCGGTAATCCAGCGAATGGAGCCACCACCGTTTAGCTGGGCGTGTTCTTTGAGCACCCCAATGAGCGCGGTGGCAATGCCCTGCCCTCGCGCTTCGGGGATGGTGAAAAGATCATCGAGAAACCATGAGGGCCCAGCGCTAAAAGTGTCGTGTTGCTCGGCGAGGTGGGCAAAACCCAAGAGGGTGTCGTCTCTAGTCGCCACCCAGGCTTTTACCGAGTGATCAGGGTTCATCAGCCACGCCCACACACCGTCGATCACCGGGGGCGAAAAATCGGTTTTATAGAACACCCCATAGTCAAGAAAGAGTTTTTCCCACTGGGAACGATCGCCAGAGGCAATAGGGCGAATGCTAAAGGATTGTTTACTCATCAGCCTTTTCCATTTCAATCGAGGTCAATTCGACCGTGTCGGCTTCGCTCAGTGTAAGGGCGGCAATTTTCCCCACAGCAGCTAGGTCATCTTTCGCAAAAGCCAAAAGCGCGGGCCCGGTCAGGGAAGCTTGGATGACCCCAGTCTTTTGGGCGACTTTCAAATCTGTCTTAGCTCGACGAATGGTGATCAGCGCTTCGCTGGCAAGATCTAGTAAGCCGGTGTACGCACCGGGGTTGCCAGTGGTGGCAAGCTCTGCCACGGCGGGCCAGGTCGATGTGTGAATACTGGACTCATGTGTCCACGACCAGACTTCTTCGGTGGCAAAAGGAATAACGGGAGCGAAGAGGCGCAAGAGTGTGTCCAGTGCAAGTCGAAGTGCGGTGACCGCGCTGGTGCGCGGCGCACCCGAACCGGTGTAGGCACGTTCTTTGACTAACTCCAAATAATCATCGGTGAAAGTCCAAAA
>LIAY01000115.1 GCA_001438965.1 Microbacteriaceae bacterium BACL25 MAG-120322-bin65
AAATCCTCCTACATCCGCTTCGAAGCCGACCAACCCAACGAGACCTGGCAATCAGATTTCACCCACTGGCGCCTCGCCGATGGCAGTGACGTTGAAATCATCAACTGGCTTGATGACCACTCCCGATACTTACTCTCCCTGCACGCCCACCGGCGCATCACCGGCGAGATCGTGATCGACACTTTCAGCCAGAACACTGAGGATTACGGCCCGCCAGCGTCCACGTTGACTGACAATGGAAGTGTTTACACCTCCCGCTTCACCGGAGGCCGCAACGGTTTCGAATACCTCCTCGCAGCACTGGGTGTTCGCCAGAAAAACGGGTCCCCCGGCCACCCCCAAACCCAGGGGAAAATCGAACGTTTTCACCAAACCCAGAAACGATGGCTGGCAGCCAAACCACCCGCACAGACCCTCCAGCACCTGCAACAACAGCTGCTGGAATTCCAGCACGCCTACAACACCAAACGACCCCACCGATCCTTAGACGGTCACACCCCGGAGCACGCCTACCACGCGACCATCAAAGCCACACCCCAAACCCTGGCCGAGGCCACCCACTACCGGATCCGCATCGACCGGCTCGACTCCCGAGGGAAAGCCACACTGCGTCGGGGAGGGAAAATGCATCACCTCGGAGTCAGAGAAGAAAATGCTCGCAAACGGGTCCTCATGCTCATCGACGACACCACCGTCACCGTCACAGAACTCACCACCGGCGAAGTCCTCAGCCAACACCTCATCGACCCGGAGAGAAACTATTGGCCCAACATTCTCAAACCCCCAGGCCGCTGGCCAAGCAACACCTCAGCACAACTTTGAATATCAACGATGACGCGAGACATATATCAACGATGTCGTGAGACATCACACCAGTAGGGCGGACGGGACTTGAACCCGTGACCGACGGATTATGAGTTCGATGCCTAGGTATTAGCTGGTGTTAGCCCGCGTTAGTTGACGTTGCAGATGCCAGCAAACAGGTGAGGTTTAGCGTGGCTGGTGTTGGAGTGTGTGAGGTGGTGATGTGCACTAAGTGTGCACTGACCTCTTAGCCGCAGCACGCGCTTAATTGGAGTGTGCCCCGTCAGAACGCTCCTTTTCATTCATTTATGGCTAGGCCTGGGCTCCCCACTAGGCCTGATTCGAAAGGGAGCATTGCGCCGTTTAACACTTCGCTGAAACTGCTAAGCATGGAGAGACCGTCGACTGATGCAGCATTGAGTATGGTCCCTTTCTGCCCGTTGGAGACATAGGTGAGAACGGTGTTGCGCTCCGGGTCCCAAATTCCGGCCGGAACACCGCCCGAGTTGTCTGAAACCTTAGAGGCGTAGTCAAAAGGACCGTTGATGTCTTTGCTTATCAAGGCGTCAGTGCTCGCTCCGCGAGAAATGTAGAGAACCCAGCTCTTGCCATTGAAGAAAATGTCGGGGTCGCTGAAGAAACAATCGCCACCTCGACACGATTGATCAATCGTCACGCTGACATGAGCAACCGGATTCACGGCGAACTGACCACCTTGTGACTGAGGAATCTCGAGCGCACTTCGAATTTCCCGCGTACATGATGGTTGAGTTCCGCAACTGGCCGGGTCACCACCCGGTTGACCGGGGAGAAAGAAAAGCGTCAACTCACCGGTGGGCAAGAGCGCCAGCGAAGGATCGACAAAGCCAAAGAGGTCGGATCCAACAAGCTCGACTCGATCTTCATAAACATCCCCAGAGACCATGTCGATTCTTCGCAGACCGCTGGTGGATATCACGTACAGAACGTCGTCTCGCCTCAGCACGTCGGGAACAGATCCTGGGTACGCTTGCCACCCTTCGACGACAGTCCAAGTGATGCCATTTGCGCTTTGGGCCAGTTGTACCTCATGTTGCGCAGGGTTGTTGCAGTCTGGAGAACCGACCATGCAACTATGAAAAGCCATCAGAAATTTTTCTACAGGCGGGGTGATTTTCCCCACAAGCCGACCTGCTATGGCTGCTGTGTCTGGTTCCGCTTCCTCCTCCACCGCATATTCTTCTGACTCAGGAGAACTCCCGCTCACTTCGACCTCAGAACCGACGTCCGGTTGAGAGAGTTCAGTAGTCCTCTCCGACGCACAGCCACCCGAAACCAGGACGATTAGCGCAAGTACGGCGCCAATGTGCGATCGCTTCATCATCATGTGACTGTTTAGGTGAGAGCCTTGGTATCTCCAATTAGGAGAAAGACGCAGCTGGTACTCCCCGGTCCCTCGGCATCCGATTGGTACAAAACCCGGAGACCATCATCGTCCTCGCTGATTTCAAGGTTGGCAGTCTCGTCGATATCTCTGCAGAGGTTCCAAGCCTGAATTTCGGCGGGGTCCGCTGCGAGGATTCGCCATTCGATGCCGTCGAAACTCTCCGAACGAGAGGCCGAGTAGGGAGACTCAACCTGCTCAGCGAGGGCGAGAAGACCCCCAGCGCGTTGGTCGAAGCCTCCGAAAGCGAGGAGCTTGCGGCCATTCGAGAGGTCCAGGCGATCGGGATCGGGGGCCATCCACGAGAGAACCTCATTCGCCCCCCACGTGACGCCATCGGACGATGTTCGAATCTCTGTGATTTTCTGAATGCCCCGATCTACCGGGAACCAAAGCTCTAACTCACCGGCTATGTTTTTATAGAGCTCAGGATTCGATTGAATGTCGTATTCGAAAGCAAAGGTGCCATCTGCGTCAACTTCCCAGGAAATACCGTCAGGTGATACGAGGCGACACGCTGGCCTGGTGAAGGGTGGGTCTTGGAGTGCTGCCAAGTCATGGGCGTAAGCGACAAATCCGCTGTCGAGTTGCACGACTTGTGGGTCGCCCAGCAAATTTGATGGCTTTCCCGCAATATCTAGGCACGTCGACGCATCAACAACTGCACCGCCCACTGAAGTGAAGTCACGACCGTCTTGGGACTGGAACCGGGTCAGCGCGTCCCCGTCGCTGCCTGGAACCCATCCCCATGCCGAGTACCCACCATCAGGCTCCGCCCCAATGGACACCGGGGAATTCACGTCGATGCGAATGCCCTCCTCGAGACTCCACGAGGCTCCACTGTCATCTGAGACAAACGAATGAATCTTATTGTCGAAACCCGTAAGCCCCATCTGAGGTTCGTTCCCATTCTTGAAGAACAGGCGAAGGGTCCCGTCAGGAAGCTGGAGCAAGGCCGGGTCAGACACGTTACCGAGACCCATTTGTTGGGAGGTGAAACTCCAGACGAGCCCGTATTTGAGCGCCTGCATGCCTTGGTCATTTTTCGTCCCTGGCGTTGGAGGTGGGTCGACTTCCGAAATCTGACTTCCGGCGACGGGATCTCCGAGCGGATTCTGCCCTGCGTTGACTGCACACCCTGAGATACATAAAAAACCTACAAGGACCGTGGCCGTTGATCTGACCTTCACCATATCGGTCAATTTAGACCTATGGCATGGACCTGTCAAGACTTAGGCTCACTATGATTCCAGTCGCGGCGACGGCCCCCTGAGATAGTTCTTGCTTCCCATTTATTTGCTGAATTAATTCTTGTAGGGCGGACGGGACTTGAACCCGTGACCGACGGATTATGAGTCCGCTGCTCTGACCAGCTGAGCTACCGCCCCGCGTGGAAAAGACCTTATTTTCCAACGATGCAAGGCTATCAGTCCTTCATAACAACGACTCTGACGACGTGTGTGCATGCTTTGTGCATGCTTTGCAACGAATTTCCACTACACGGAA
>LIAY01000116.1 GCA_001438965.1 Microbacteriaceae bacterium BACL25 MAG-120322-bin65
AACCACAACACGATAATTCACCCCGCAACAATCTGGCGTTGCCTAAAACAACACGGAGCCATCACACCCCAACCCCAAAAGCGCCCCCGCTCCTCCTACATCCGCTTCGAAGCATCACTACCCAACGAAACATGGCAGTCAGACTTCACCCACTTTCGCCTCGCCACAGGCGCCGACACCGAGATCATCACCTGGCTTGACGACCACTCACGATTAGCCCTCCACGTCAGCGCACACCACCGCATCACCGCCAAAATTGTGCTCCACACCTTCCAGGAAACGACAGCGAAATACGGGCAACCAGCATCAACACTCACCGATAACGGCATGGTTTTCACCACCAAACTGGCAGCCGGAAGAAAAGGTTTCAACAGCCGAAATGCGCTCGAAGCACACCTCGCGAAACACGGAATAAAACAGAAAAACTCCACCCCCGGACACCCGACAACCTGCGGGAAAGTCGAACGATTCCAACAAACAATGAAGAACTGGTTACGTCACCAAAAAGCGCCCACCACCATCGAAGACCTTCAATTGCGCATCAATCAATTTGTTAAGGAATACAACAACGACAGACCCCACAGATCTCTCGGCCGACACACCCCCGCCCAAAAATATGAGGCATTAGGCAAAGACAAACCAAACCCCAACACACTCAACAACGAATCACGAGTCCGTTACGACAAAGTCGACTCCACCGGGGTTGTCACGTTCCGCTTTGCCGGCAAAATGCACCACATCGGAATCGGGCGCCCCCACAAAAACACAAAAGTGATCATGCTGATCGATGGGCTTGAAATCCGAGTTGTTGACCAGAAAACCGGGGAGCTAATTCGAGAACTAACCCTTGACCCCGCAAGGGATTACCAGCGCCAGGAATAGAAAAATACCCCGAAACCGTGGGTTCGGGGTATTCCGATGTCTTGCGACATCACACAGTCGGGCTGACAGGATTTGAACCTGCGACCCCTTGACCCCCAGTCAAGTGCGCTACCAAGCTGCGCCACAGCCCGTGGCATGTCAGCGATTTCTCGCCGACAACTTCACGAGTCTATCGGCAACGGGAGAAACCCAGGAACAGATTCTCCGGGTCGATACTTGCACAAGCCCTAGAAACTCCACAGGAATCTTCTGGGTGATGAGACGGGCGTGATGGGCACAACGAGTTAGGGGAACCGCGACAGGCCCTAAAGTGCTTCTCCCAGCTACAGGGTGCGCTTAGCCAACCAAGGCCACTGCGCCTTCAGGTGGTGCCAGCGCGCCACTCTCACTACGAATCAAATATCTAGAAACTTGAGGCCAGGCGCTCGAGGCGGAGGCTCAGATCAGGCCAAGCACTCTCAAAGCCAGGATGCAGATCACGGGATGGGACCTCGTCGATAGCAACCCATTCCAAAGCGGCGCTTTCGGAATCGTTAGCAAAGGGTTGAAAAAACTCTCTAGCGACTCCGATTACCGTCGTGTAGGACCAAAACCCCAGGTCCACCACGGTGTTTTCTAATACCTCCACCGCGTCCTTAGGAACGCTGGCTTCTTCGCCGGCCTCACGAAGAGCTGCATCGATAGCTTGCTCGCCGAGCTTCCGTGCGCCACCGGGAATCCCCCAGGTTCCCCCGTGGTGAGACCATTCGGCGCGCAACTGAAGGAGCACTCCTAGGGGTGGATGGACCACCAACAAGCCAGCAGCCCCAAACCGACCCCAATAGCGTTTCCCATCGGGGCCCTCCACCCAAGCATCGCCTGGATCACGCAAATGTTCAGGCGGCAGAGGCGGAGGCATCATGGACACGGTTACTTTTTCTTGCCCCGTCGTTCCCGCACGCGCATGTTGATCGCAATAGGAGAACCCTCAAAGCCATAAACCTCACGGAGGCGGCGCTGAATAAAACGTCGATACTGCGGGTCTAGGAAACCACTGGTGAACAAAACAAAGGTGGGGGGACGCGTTGAAGCCTGCGTACCAAACAAGATACGCGGCTGCTTTCCACCACGCACCGGGTGAGGGTGGGCAGCAACCAGTTCAGCCAAGAACGCATTGAACTTTCCGGTGGCAACGCGGGCGTCCCAGGAACCCAGCGCCACTTCGAGGGCTGGAACCAGTCTTTCCAAGTGCCTACCGGTTGTGGCAGAGATGTTTACTCTGGGCGCCCAGGCCACGTGGGCCAGATCCTTATCGATTTCGCGCTCCAAATAACGCCGACGATCTTCATCAAGTAAGTCCCACTTGTTGAAAGCCAGCACCAGTGCGCGACCAGACTCTAGAACCAAATCGATGATGCGCACATCTTGCTCACTAACCGGTTCAGTCACATCGAGTAAGACCACCGCAACTTCGGCTTTTTCCAAAGCGGCCGTGGTGCGCAAGCTGGCATAGAAGTCAGCACCTTGTGCCATGTGGACTCGACGTCTAATTCCCGCCGTATCAACAAAACGCCAGGTTTTACCTCCTAGTTCCACCATCTCATCGACGGGGTCTCTCGTGGTTCCCGCTAATTCGTTAACCACCACACGCTCGGACCCGGCCGCCTTATTGAGCAGACTGGACTTACCGACGTTGGGTCGACCGAGCAGGGCGACCCGACGCGGTCCCCCAATTTCTACTTTCGCAGCCGCTGACTCACTGGGCAGACGAGCAATGACATGATCCAAGAGATCGGCCACACCGCGACCATGCAGGGCAGAGACCGGCCACGGTTCACCCAGGCCCAAGTTCCACAGTGCCGTGGCACCGGGTTCCTGGCGGGCGTCATCAACTTTGTTAGCCACCACGACAACGGTTTTGTTGCTTTGGCGCAACAACTTCACAACCTGTTCATCAGTGGCAGTGGAGCCCACCGTGGCATCAACAACAAACAAGATCGCATCAGCTAAATCAATGGCGACCTCGGCCTGCATGGCCACTGATTTGGCAATTCCCTTGGCGTCGGGTTCCCATCCGCCGGTGTCCATGAGGGTAAAGAGGGTCGTATTCCACAACGACTTATAGGTAACCCGATCACGTGTGACGCCAGGAGTGTCCTGGACGACAGCTTCGCGGCGGCCAAGAATTCTATTAACTAAAGCGGACTTTCCCACATTGGGTCGCCCCACTACGGCCAGCACGGGCAGAGCCTTGCCGTAGGTCAGCGGTGAATCCTCCTCGCCAACGCCGCCAATGACCTCGCGGTCATCCTCTTCTAGCTCATAATCATCAAGACCAGCTAACAGCGCCTGCGCGCGCCTATCGCCCTCTTCATCATCGATAGCCTCGACCCGCTCCACAAAATCTGGATCGGGTTCGATGGTGGATTCTTGGTCCCATTCCTGGTCGTTATCTGGCACTAGTTGGCCCCGTCTGGTTGTTAATGATCTCGAGCATCGCGCTCACGGTCTGATCAAAAGTGAGGGGACCAGAATCAAGCACGGTCACCCCCGGTGCAGCGTTCATGAAATCCACGACGCTTTGGTCTTTGCGGTCACGATCCTTCAGCGCCTGCGCCACCGGGGCGGCCATCGTGCCGCTCATTTCAGCTTCGCGACGAAGGATACGAATTTCTTCGGCAGCGCTCAGCAGCACACGGACCTTGGCATCTGGTGCCACCACGGTCGTGATATCCCGGCCTTCCATCACGATGCCAGGATTTTCACAACGGGAGATTACGTTTCTAAAGTGGGCCACCAGATTGTGCCTCACCCTTGGATGTTGAGCAATGGCCGAGACGGAACTAGACACATCACCACCGCGGATGGCG
>LIAY01000117.1 GCA_001438965.1 Microbacteriaceae bacterium BACL25 MAG-120322-bin65
TTCGTCAATCTCCGCTAACTGGGTAACCCCGGGGTCGTGAGCTCGACCTTGGGGTTTATTGAGGGCCTAGTGAGCCTCAGCGCAACGGTTCAGTGAGAACCATCGAGGGAAACTTCGAGCATTTCTTCCCTGGGCACTAGTTTCAGACGTTCGCGTCCTCTGGCCTCGCCTAGTTGTCTTTCTTTGGCATCAAGGCGTTGCCAGCCTTCTAGGTTGGTGTAGCGCACACCGCGAGAGTGAAGCAGCGCACTCACGCTCTCTTCTTCGGGCTGCGCTGGGTTCCACCAGGATGCTTGATCTTTGACCACGTGTTGGATGGTTTCCATCGCATCACTCTTAGTGTGACCGATCAGGCCAACTGGACCTCGCTTAATCCAGCCGGTGGCATAAACCCCCGGCATGACCGTGTTGTCATCGCAGATCACTTGACCCTCGTGATTGGGGATAACCCCACGCCTGGAATCAAAAGGAATACCGGGCAGTTCGGTCCCCCGATACCCCACCGCTCGATAGATCGCCTGAAGTGGAATTTCACGAATTTCCCCGGTTCCCACCGCACCGCCAGCACCGTCAGGTTCCGTGCGCTCATAGCGCAGGCTTTCCACCACGTCTTCGCCGAGAATTTCAAGAGGTTTGGCATAGAAATGCAGATGCAACCGACGTGATGCGGAACCAGGCTCTCTTGCTCGCCATTGGTCAAATATTTTATTGATCACAAAAAGCTGTTTACTGGATTCGATCGCTCGCTGCGAGCTTTCATCAAAAACAAAATCTTCCCCGCAGATGACCACATCAACATCCCGCATTTCGCCAAGTTCACGAAGCTCTAAGGGGGTGAACTTGACCTGCAGGGGGCCACGGCGACCAAAAACATGGACATCAGTGGCCGAGGATGCGAGTAGACCGTCTAAGACGTTGTCGGGGATCTCGGTAGGTTCCAAGTCCTCGGGGTGCTTGGCCAACATGCGAGCAACATCGAGCGCAACGTTTCCATTACCGATAACACCCACGTGTTTGGCCTCCAGCGGCCAGGTCCTTACAACATCGGGGTGGCCGTCATACCAACTCACAAACTCAGCCGCGCCATAACTTCCCCTCAAATCCATACCGGGGAGGGTAAGAACCTGGTCGGTGATGGCGCCGGTGGAGAAAATCACGGCGTGATAATGCTTCTTCAAATCCTCAAGCGTGATGTCTGACCCGTAGTTCACATTGCCAAACAGTCGAATCTGACCGGTGTCGAGGACTTCGCGAAGCGCATTAACAATGCCCTTAATCCTTGGGTGATCGGGGGCGACACCGTATCGAACCAGCCCATAGGGAGCGGGAAGGCGCTCGAAAAGATCAATGGAGACGTCAAAGGAGCGCTCGTGCTTGAGCAAAATGTCGGCAGCGTAGATCCCTGCAGGACCGGCTCCAACAATTGCCAGGCGCAACGTAGACATAGAAATAGTGTTCCTTTTCTCAGCGATGGGCTGAAGACTCCAATTTAGTAGCTGCGATCCACAATCTGATGCGCAAAGCGGGTCAAGGCGTTGGTCACGATACCCTCGGGCGCCTGGGCAAGCTCAGTAATAGCTTCCTCCGCCATCGCTTTAGCTTTATCCATCGTGCGCTTTGTCACCTCATGTTTGCGCAAGGCCTCAATGGACGCATGGAACTCTGCCTCACTCGCTTCACCCGCCGTTCCACGGCGCAACTGGGTGAGCAGTTTCGAAGCGCCAGGGTCACTTGGGGCGGCCTGCTCCAAATAGAGCATCGGCAGGGTGGTCACGCCTTTGCGCACATCAGTACCGGGTGGTTTACCCGTGCCCGAACCTCGATCAGAAAGATCAATAACATCATCTACCAGCTGGAAAGCAATCCCAACCTTCTCACCGAATCGGGTGATGGCAGGCAATAACTCTGTGGGACCACCCGACATAAGAACACCCATCTGGGCAGAAAGCGCGATGAGCGACCCCGTCTTATCGGAGAGAACACCGAGGTAGTGATCAATGGGTTCCTGGCCAGGCTTGGGGCCTACCGTTTCTCGCATTTGACCCAAAACTAGACGCTCAAACGTGGCCGCTTGTCGAGCGATGGCATCAGGACCAAGCGATGCCACCATGCTCCCTGCGCGCGCGAAAAGCAGGTCTCCTGCCAAAATTGCAACCGAATTTCCCCACACCGTCTGGGTCGCATCAACACCTCGACGCTGGGCGGCCTCATCCATCACATCGTCGTGATACAAGGTGGCCAGATGTGTGAGTTCAATCACTTGAGCGGCGCGGATAACGTTCTTGTTTATCCCCTCCCCCCACTGCGCGGTGAGCAGTGTCAAAAGAGGGCGCACACGCTTGCCCCCGGCGGCAAAGAGATAGCGAGAAACAGCATCGGCAATATCTTCCGAAAACTTTAGTTCTCGCTCAAGGCCGGATTCCACATCAATAAGGCCCTGATCCAACAAGCCAGCAAGCGCCTTCTCTGCTGGGGAAGAAAAAAGGAGGGACCCGCCACTGAGGAAGGACGCGCCTCGACCCACGGCAAGGGTGTTAGCCGAAGGGGTTGTGGTGTTCACACTGGTCCTTGCTGCTAAAGCGGAATTAGGAATCCTGAATAGGAATAGATACCGATGAGGTCGAAGGCGACGCGGGCCGTTTGCGTCGCTGACCTACCGATTCACGCACCTTGGAATCCTCAGGACTCCGGGCGCGATGCAAGGCGACAATGCCTCCTGTCAGGTTACGGTATGCAACCCGGGTGAAACCTGCACTCCTCATCCATTGGGACAAAACGGACTGCTCAGGCCAGTCCCTAATCGACTCCATGAGATATCGGTAAGCATCCCGGTGAGAGCTAGAAAGTGCTGTCACCGCAGGCATCACATATTTCAGATAGCCCTGATATCCAGCCTGTACCAAAGGGGCTGGAGGGTGCGAGAACTCACAAATAACAATGCGTCCACCAGGTTTGAGAACTCGATACATTTCACCCAAAGCAAGCTGAGGGTTTTGGACATTGCGAAGACCGAAACTTATGGTCACCGCATCGAAACTTCCAGCCGGAAAAGGCAGCGCTTCGGCATCGCCTTCGACAAAGTCAATATCGGGATGACGCTTTCGACCCTCTGCCACCATGCCAGGTGAAAAATCCAATGCCACAACATCAGCGCCAGTTTTCTGCAACGCCTTAGCTGACGTTCCCGTCCCAGCGGCAACATCTAAAACTCGCTCACCCGGGAGAAGGTTCAACGCTCTCACCGTGGCCATGCGCCACAGAACCGAGTTTCCACCCGAGAGCAAAGCATTCGTGCGGTCATATCCTGGCGCAACCTGATCGAACATGCCAGAAACATCATCTGGCTTCTTATTCAGATCCGCCGTGGTCACAGCTCAACACTACTTTGTTGGAGTTGTATAAAGCATGAGCACCCACACTTTCACCCAATGCCAGGAGGCTGGCGATAACCTATGGTCGTGACCATCATGACGGAGATCCCAACTCTCAGCGTGAGCACGCGACTGATGAGCCACGAGGGGGATCTCACGCAATGGGTCAGTGCGGAGAACCCGCTGACCATTCAACATGGCGCTCACGGCCTGGTGGGGCTTGGCCAAGCGATTCGACTCGTATTCCGCGGCCCTTCCCGCTTTCGTGATGCAGCAGAGACCTGGCGATCTATTGCCGCAGCGGCAACAATCGATGACGCCATCAAGGCTCCTGGCT
>LIAY01000118.1 GCA_001438965.1 Microbacteriaceae bacterium BACL25 MAG-120322-bin65
ACATGGCGTTCATCCTCGTTAGCTCCGGTTACCCAGGAGGTGCCGGTGACGACGCGAGGATCGACGAGGAATCGAATTCCAGTACTAGATTTTTCACCCAAAACGGGTCCCTGTGCTGACCAGGGTCCGATATAGCCCTTGACGAGGCCAGGATTTTTGGCGAAATCTGCCTCGGTTGCCTGTTCAACAATGCTTGGGCCAAAGACGGCTTCAGCACGCTTGAGATCCACATCGCGATCGCCAGGAATTCCCACAATCACGAGTTCCCGGGTTTCATCCGGGTGAATCAGGGCCAACACCACGTTTTTCAGGGTGTCGCTTGCCTCCCACGGGCCAGAATCTTTGGGGTGTTTGGCATTAGCTAAGGCAACCAGGGTGTCGATCGTGGGGGTATTAGGAGAATCAAACACCACGGGGGCAGGAGTCCCGGAATAATCCAGCGGCTCTGGAGGTGTCACCCGGAAGGCTTCCACGTTGGCGGCGTAGCCACCATCGGTGCGCACAAAAGTGTCCTCGCCGACCCCAGTGGGATGCAGGAATTCTTCGCTTCGTGAGCCACCCATGGCGCCCGCATCAGCTTGAACAATGACGTATTCGAGGCCTAAGCGTTGAAAAATAAGTTCATAGGCGCCCCGCTGGGCTTCGTAGGAACGCTCGAGACCTTCATCGGTGTAGTCAAACGAGTAAGCATCCTTCATCGAAAACTCGCGGCCGCGCAAGAGACCGGCGCGAGGTCTGGCTTCATCGCGGTATTTATCTTGGATCTGATAGACCATCAATGGCAGGTCTTTGTAGCTGGAGTACATGTCCTTGACCGCGAGGGTAAAAACCTCCTCGTGGGTGGGGGCCAGCAAATAGTCAGCGCCTTTTCGATCTTTGAGACGAAAAATACCATCGCCATATTCAGCCCAACGACCGGTGATCTCATAGGGTTCTTTGGGCAGCAAAGCTGGGAAGTGAACGTGCTGAGCGCCAATGCGCTGCATTTCTTCATGAACGATCGCCTCAACCCGCTGGCGCACCTTGAGCCCCAGAGGCAACCACGCAAAGATTCCGGGGGCTTGGCGACGGATATATCCAGCACGAACCAGCCATTTATGGCTCGCTACATCTGCATCGGAGGGGTCCTCGCGAAGCGTGCGGACAAAAAGTTGGCTCAGACGGGTAGGCACAAAACAAGACTACCGGGCTCTTAGGCGGTGATGACCTCAGGCGACCCAGTGACGCTAGAGGGCATAGCGGCAGCCAAACGATTTGCTTCTTCAATCAGCGTTGCCACGATGTCCGCTTCGGGAACAGTCTTAACAACTTCACCCTTGACAAAAATCTGACCTTTTCCATTACCGCTGGCCACACCCAGGTCTGCCTCTCGTGCTTCACCTGGGCCGTTCACCACGCAGCCCATGACAGCAACGCGCAGCGGAACGGTCATTCCCTCAAGACCTTTTGTCACATCTTCAGCAAGGGTGTACACATCGACCTGAGCCCGTCCACAACTGGGGCAGGAAACAATTTCTAGTTTGCGCTCACGCAGGTTCAAGGATTCCAGAATTTTCAAACCGACCTTGACTTCTTCCGCAGGTGGGGCTGAGAGTGACACACGAATCGTGTCTCCAATTCCCTCACTGAGCAATATCCCAAAGGCCACAGAAGATTTGATGGTGCCCTGGAAAGCAGGACCGGCCTCGGTCACACCCAGGTGCAAAGGCCAATCACCTCTCTCGGCCAGCTGGCGATACGCCTTGACCATCACAATCGGGTCATTGTGTTTGACCGAAATCTTGAAGTCGTGAAAATCGTGTTCCTCAAACAGGCTAGCTTCCCAGACAGCGCTCTCGACAAGGGCTTCGGCTGTGGGCTTGCCATACTTTTGCAACAGGCGAGGGTCAAGAGATCCGGCGTTAACACCAATGCGGACGCTGACTCCAGCGGCTCTGGCAGCCTGAGCAATTTCGCCCACTCGATCGTCAAACTTTTTAATGTTTCCAGGGTTAACTCGCACCGCAGCGCAGCCAGCGTCAATCGCCTGGAAAACATACTTTGGCTGGAAATGAATATCGGCAATAACCGGAATCTGGCTCTTCTTGGCGATAACCGCCAAAGCGTCAGCATCATCTTGCGTGGGGACAGCGACTCTCACAATGTCACAGCCCGTAGCGGTGAGTTCAGCAATCTGTTGCAGGGTGCCGTTGATGTCGGTGGTCTGGGTCGTCGTCATCGACTGGACGCTAACCTGCGCACCGCCACCGACTAACACCTTGCCCACTTTGATCTGGCGAGACACCCGTCGGGGGCTCAAGGTCTCGGCAACTTTTGGCATTCCCAAATTGACTGCAGGCACGCTGTGATGGTCCTCTCGTGATCGGCCTGGGGCTCATCTGCCCGGGGCTCAACAATCCCACCCTAAAGCCTCAATCTGAACACTGACAGTCAGGCTGGCTCCACCGCGTGGTGAAAAATACTGGTGCTTAGGAAAATAAACGAATCGGGTTGACGATGTCGGCATAGATAAGCAACAGGCTCATTCCGCCAAGGATTGCCACGACGGTCAGCGTGATGGGAATGAGTTTGCTCGCATTGATTGGACCGGGATCGGATTTACCCAGCAAGGAAAATATTTTGCGTTTGAGCCCCTCGTATAGGGCAATAGCAACGTGGCCACCATCTAGGGGCAGCAAGGGAATGAGATTAAACACGAACAAAGCGACATTTAGTGAGGCCACAATCCCAATTAGTCCCGCTATCCGATCACGAACAGCTATCGAATCAATGGTGGCAATTTCACCGGCAATGCGGCCCACGCCCACCACGCTAAGAGGTCCATTAGGGTCACGAACTTCAGGTCCAAAAGCAGCCTGCGCGACATCGATAAGGCGCTGGGGCAGAGTGACAATAATCCGGCCAACCCCGACAACGTTGTCCCAGACCGCGGGTCCCACAGCAGTAATGGGTTGTTGCTGGTTTTCTAGTGCTGAGCCAATACCTAAGAAACCGACCGATTGAATGATCGGATCACCGGATTGATCCAGAAGTATCACACCATTGTCGTCAAAGGCATATCGTTCGCTCAGCAGTGGGGTCACGGCAAGGTTCAGATTCTCACGCTCGCGTTGGACTCCCAGCATCAGCGTCTCTCCCGGTGCGCCTCGAATGGTCTCGGTCAGCACAAACCAGCTATCCACAGCTTGGCCATCGATAGAGATAATCCGATCACCAGGTAAGACACCAGCTTTCGCACCAGGAGCTAACGGGTCAGAAGCTAAGCATTCGGTCCTGGTTTCGCTTGCGGGCACCACACACTCTGAAACACTGCCGACTTTTAAACTCAATCCGGGAACGCCAAACCCTACGAGCACCACCGCATATAACACCACCGCAATGATGAGATTCATCACCGGACCACCCAGCATGATGGTCACTCGCTGCACGAGCGGCAAACGGTAAAAACTGCGCTGATCAATAACGCTGGCATCGAGCGCTGAATGTGCCGGAACCTCGTCTGATACCACGCGATCCAGGAAGCCGGTCGTCGACGTTTCAACGCCATCTTCGGCATTTTTTGGCGCATACATTCCCGCCATGGCGACATACCCACCCAAGGGAATTGCCTTAAAACCAAACTCGGTTTCACCCTTTTTCCGGGAAAACAGTGTCGGACCGAAACCAATCATGAACTGGGGAATATAGACGCCAAATTTTCTAGCAGGA
>LIAY01000119.1 GCA_001438965.1 Microbacteriaceae bacterium BACL25 MAG-120322-bin65
TAATGAACGAAATTCTTGACTCCATCCTCAACTTCGTCGAAAGCGTCCCTCCGGTATTGCGCATTGTCCTCGCCGGGGTGGCCGTCATGCTAGAAACAAGCGCGCTCATTGGGCTCATCGTCCCCGGCGACACGGTGGTTTTGGTATCAAGTACGGGTATCACCACCGCACCTCAATTCGTTTTCAGCATCATCGCCGTGGTTGTGGGTGCCCTGGTCGGAGAATCGATCGGGTTCTGGTTGGGAAGAGTTTTTGGCCCCAAATTGCGTGCGAGTTGGTTAGGCCGGAGTGTCGGAGAAGATCGCTTTGATAAAGCCGATCGCTTCGTCAAACGCCGCGGTGGAATAGCCGTCTTTATTTCGCGCTTCTTACCTGTTTTCCACTCACTCGTCCCACTCACCGCGGGAATGTCGGCCATGCGCTATCGAACCTTCATGGTGTGGACAATTCCTGCTTGCATCCTGTGGACCCTGCTTTATGTGTCAATTGGCTCTGGAGCTGCCGAGACCTACCGCGACCTACAAGCCAACGTATCCTTCGCCGGCTGGATTTTTATTGGCATTGTGGCCGTCTCGATTTTGCTGATCGCCGTGATCAAAGGGGTGCTCAACCGATACGCCCATGCACACGACGCCGCCGATCAGATCGAAGAAATCCTGAGTGCCGACGAAACTCACTAAGGCGTCATTCTTTGGCGCACCGCCAACGGCTTAACACCTCAGGGGAAGCGATCTAAGATCGCTTCCCCTGAGATAAACCTCGCAAGAGGTGTGTTGCGATTTTCTAACCTGGCTAGAAGCCGTTATCTGATAACCACTGCGCAGCAATATCCGCTGGCGATATTTGGTCTTTCGTGCTCAACAGATTCAGCGCCACCAGGCCGGCAGGGGTGAGTGCCTTGCTAATCGGGTCAATGATCACCGCAAGCTCATCGGCAATATCGGATGCGGCGATGGGCACCACATTCGAGGCCAAGAAAAGCCCTCTGGGGTCGGCTAGTGTCACCAAGGCGAAATCAGCAATGCGCGGATCGCCGCTGTAAACATTGGCAACGTTGATGAGACCTTCGCGCAGTGCTTCCACCGTGACATCGCCCGTGGCATCAAAGGCAACCGTGACACCATAGGTTTCTAGCAAACCCATTGGGCCATAGGGGCGCTCCTCCAGCTCGGGACTTCCTCCCAAAATCAAGCCGTCAATGCCCGACAAATCAGCGATGCTTTCGAGGCCATTGGCAGCAGCAAATTCGGCGGTGACGTTATAGGAGTCCTGATCGGTCGCAGGTGACATAGCCAGAGCGCTCAAGCCTTCAGGCAGAGCATCCTGCAAGGCAGCATAAACATCATCTGCTTGGCGAGCATCGGCATCGGGAGAGTAATACTGCAAAAGGTTTCCGGTGTATTCGGGGAACAAGTCCACCGCGCCAGATTCAAGCTCGGGTAGGTAAGCATCACGCTGACCGATTTGGTAGGCGCGCTCCACCGTATAACCGGCGCCTTCTAGAGCCTGTGAGTATATTTCGGCAATAATTTCATTCGAGTAGTAGGCCTGTGAGCCCACCACAATGGTCTCGGATGAAGGCTCCTCCGCTGCGCATCCGGTAAGAACCAGGCCGGTCGCAACTGCGAGGCCAGTGAATAGTTTCGTTCGTTTGTGCAATGTCATCTCAACTCTTTCTATGGAGACTCCATTGTTTCCGGTCCGGCTGAGAGTTCCCTCGAAACGCCGGGTTATCCAGCATCTTTGGCACGAACATCCGCCAGACGCCCCGCGCTCACTCCTTTGGGAACCGAAAGCTTGGTGGCAAAAGCTAAGAGTGCGTCCAGGACAAGTGCGAGGGCGACAATCACGATGGCAGTTCCGATGGTTTGATCAAAGCGTCTCAACGGTATCCCCTGGATAATTTCGTAGCCGAGTCCGCCTAAGCCCACATACGCCACCAGTGTCACCGTGGCAACCACCTGCAAAGTTGCCCCGCGCAGCCCACCAAAGACCAAGGGCATTGACAGTGGGACTTCTACGTGAAAAAGGATCTGCCATTCCGTCATTCCTTGGGCGCGAGCAGCATCAATCGTGGCGCGAGGGATTTGTTGGATACCCGCATAGGCACCAGCGATGAGGGGCGGTATCGCCAAAATCACCAAAGCAAGAATGGCGGCCCACAATCTTGCGGAAACCCCTAAAACCAGGACCAATAGCAGCATCAAACCAAAGGAGGGCAACGCTCGAGCCGCTCCGGTGATCCCCACTACCCACAGGGCGCCTCGACCTGTGTGCCCAATGAAATACCCCAACGGTATGGCGATCAGAGTAGCCAGGCCCAGGGCAGCGAAGGTGAAGCAGAGGTGCTCAAGCAATCGAATGGGGATTGATCCATCGCCTGAATACTGTTGAGCATCGATCAGCCACTGCCAGGCTTGGGCCAACAAACTCATGAGATGGCCTGCTTGTGCTCACGCTCGGCGATGCGAGCCCAGGGCAGGATGAGTCGGCCGGCAAGCACCAACAGCAGGTCAAATAACAACGCGATCACCAAGGTCATCACCACACCGGTCATCACCTCAGGAATGATCCGGCGCTGGAACCCATCGGTAAAAAAGAAACCCAGGCTAGGGACACCCACCAGGACACCGACGGTAACAAGGCTCACCGTGCTTACCGACACCACCCGAATGCCAGCGAGCAGAACCGGACCCGCAAGCGGCAATTCCACCGCATAGTGGCGACCCGATTCTGAATATCCCAAGGCTGTGGCAGATCGCAAAAAGGCCGGATCAATGCTGGCAAAAGCATCCGCAGCGGTTCGAACCATAATTGCCACCGCATAAACACTCAGCGCAATAACGACGTTGATTTCCGAGAGGACCGAGATTCCTAGCAAGGCCGGAATCAGCATGAAGAGAGCCAGGGAGGGAATCGTATAAAGCAACCCCACGGTGGTGAGCACCAGTGGCTTTGACCACGCATAACGGTGAGCCACCCAGCCCAGTGGCACCGCAACAAAGAAACTCACGACGATGGGTATGGCGGAAAGCCTGATGTGATCCAGGCTTAGCGATAACACCAAGCCAATGTTGTCGAAAAACCAATCCATGGCTTAGCGCCCAGAATCGAGTCGACCTGCGACACGGCCTGCACCATCGACCACGATGGTGTTGTCCTCACCAGAGAGGTGAAGAGATCTCTTTCCTCGATTAGCTCCAATGAAAGCCTCGACAAAATCACTGGCCGGGTTGGCCATAATTTCTGCGGGTGTTCCCTTTTGCACAACGTGGCCGCCAGATTCCAAAATCACCACTTGATCGCCCAAAAGAAAAGCCTCGTCAATGTCGTGGGTCACAAACAATACTGTTTTAGCCAGCCGCTTTTGAATCGCTAGGAGCTCCTGTTGTAACTCAGCTCGAACCACCGGGTCAACAGCGCCAAAAGGCTCATCCATGAGCAAAATGTTCGGGTCAATAAACAAAGCTCTGGCCACACCGACCCGTTGTTGCTGCCCACCAGAGAGTTGGGCTGGGTACCGGGTGGCTAATTCTGGCTCGAGACCCACCATCGCCATGAGTTCACGCACGCGAATAGCGCGCTGTGCTTTAGCTACACCGCGCAGTTTTGCCACTGTGGCGATGTTGTCCCCCACCGTCTTGTGAGGCAACAGGCCGCCACTTTGCAT
>LIAY01000120.1 GCA_001438965.1 Microbacteriaceae bacterium BACL25 MAG-120322-bin65
GGTTTTTACCCCCGGTGGCAAATATCCCAGCTGAGGGGTGTCAATGGCCTGGTGAAGCGCATCAGCAACTTCGGGTGCGATACCAAAATCCATTTCCGCAACGAAAGCCGCCAAGTGATCCGGCATCCGGGTCCACTTCATGCTGCCTCGAGCAACGAGGTCTTCTACGGTGATGTCATCAAAGCGGTGAGAGGCCAAAGGGCGCTCCTTTTTATTGGTGCGGCGTGCTCTCAGTCTGCCACTGCCTATCGCGTGGCGCTCACTAGACTTGAGCTGTGGCCCCCAAAGAACCGCGTTATAGCTATCTAGGACCCGTAGGCACCTTCACGTGGGAGGCACTCGGGCAGGTTTCTGGCGCCGAAAAAGGCGAATGGGTCAGTGTCAACAACGTGGGCGAAGCCCTCGAGAATGTGCTGCATGATCGCAGTGAATACGCGATGATCGCGATTGAAAACAGCATTGAGGGTGGTGTTAGTGCCACACAAGACGCCCTCGCCCTAGCCCCCAGCCTTCGAATCGTGGGCGAGTATCTGGTTCCAGTCCGCTTTGTCTTAGCCACTAAGCCAGGGACGCCACTTGATTCGGTCACCACGGTTGCCGCTCATGCGGTCGCCTATGCACAGTGTCGAACGTGGTTAGAAAAAAATCTGCCACGTCACTCCCATGTTCCGGCGCGCTCCAACGTTCATGCGGCCCAATCGATGAGCGACGATGGCCTCGCCGATGCGGCCATTGCTCCGCCTGGAATAACCCAGCACGCCGATGTCACAGTGGTGGCAGAAAATATTGGCGATAACCCCAACGCCCAAACGCGCTTTGTGTTGGTCCAAAAAGGCGGCCTTCCGCCGGAGCGGACCGGTGCGGATAAGACCAGCATCATCGCTGAGCTACCCGATGATGCTCCTGGCCGTTTGCTCGAAATGTTGGAACAGTTCGCGACGCGTGGGGTCAACATGAGCCTCTTGGAATCCAGGCCCATTGGTGATGCGATGGGTCGCTACCGCTTTGTGATTGACCTTGATGGCCACATCGATGATGAACGCGTGGCGGATGCACTGATGGGTCTTCGACGGTTTAGCCCCAAGCTTGTTTTCTTGGGTTCCTACCCCAGGGCGAACGGTCACCGCCCCGATGTGGCAAAGCCCTATAGCGATGACGCCTTTGTTGATGCCAGAGCTTGGTTAGAGGCATTGCGCACCGGTTCGCCCGAAGGCGCGTGAGAGACTAGAGCGGTGATTGACCCCCAACTTCTGCGCGATAAGCCAGAGATCATCAAAGCTTCTCTTCGCGCTAGAGGGGCAGACGAGTCACTCGTTGATCGCGCGCTAGAGGCCGATCGCAGAAGGCGTGACGCTATTGCCATTTTCGAAAAGCTGCGTGGTGAACAAAACGCTTTTGGTAAAGATGTTGCTCAAGCTTCGGGTGCCGAAAAGGATGCCCTGCTGGCTCAGGTGAAGCAGCTTTCGGTCAAAGTCAAAGAAACCAGCGCCGTAGTGAGTGAAGTGGAAGCGCAGGCAGCGCTCGCCATGGGGGCTTTGCCCAACATTGTCCTCGAAGGTGTTCCCTCTGGTGGGGAAGCAAACTTTGTGACCCTGAAAGAGGTGGGGGCTATTCCCTCTTTCGACTGGGAGCCCAAGGATCATCTCCAGCTTGGTGAAAGCCTGGACATTTTGGATATGGAGCGAGGGGCAAAAGTCTCGGGCTCTAGGTTCTATTTCCTCAAAGGCGCTGGAGCCTTGTTGGAAATGGGGCTTATGCAATACGGCATGAAGGTCGCACTAGATAACGGCTTTACGCCGCTCATTACGCCCACGCTCGTTAAGCCAGAGATCATGCAGGGGACAGGTTTCTTGGGCGAGCATTCAGCCGAGGTGTATCACCTTGGGGAAGATGACCTTTATCTCACGGGAACAAGTGAGGTAGCGCTTGCTGGTTATCACAGTGACGAGATCATCGATATTTCTGCTGGCCCCCTGCGTTATGCGGGGCTATCGACTTGTTATCGCCGTGAAGCAGGCTCCTATGGTAAAGACACCGCGGGAATTATTCGAGTCCACCAGTTCCAAAAACTCGAAATGTTTAGCTATATCGACCCGGCAGAAGCCGAAGCCGAGCATGAGCGCATGCTGGGCTGGCAAGAGCAAATGCTGCAATCTCTGGGGCTTAGTTACCGTGTGATTGATGTTGCAGCCGGGGACTTAGGTTCCAGCGCAGCTCGCAAATACGACATTGAGGCCTGGATTCCCAGCCAAAAGGCCTATCGGGAACTCACTTCGACCTCTAATTGCACGACATTCCAATCGCGCAGGCTTAATGTTCGCTACCGTGCAGACAAAGATTCGGGCACTCAACCGGTGGCAACCCTCAATGGCACGTTGGCCACAACCCGTTGGTTAGTCGCGCTTTTAGAGATCCACCAACAAGCTGATGGCTCCGTCGCCGTTCCTGAAATACTCCAGCCCTACCTTCATGGGCGCACCACCATCAGCGTTTCCTAATTTCTGGCTGATACAACTGAAGGTGACATGACTGATTCTGTGCGGCCTTGGCTGATTGCCCTCGATATTGACGGCACCGTCTTACATGAAGATGGAACCCTTGCTCCGGCGGTCATTGAGGCAGTCCACAAGGCTCGAGACGAGGGCCATGAAGTAACACTTGCTACCGGCCGCTCCGTGTCTATGACGATCCCGATACTGGATCGGCTCGATATCGCGCCGGAATATGTTGTCTGTTCCAATGGCGCCATCACGTTGCAGCGCGATAGCAGTGCCCCCGCTGGCTATCGTCGCTTCCATGTTGAACACTTTGATCCCAGATCCGTCTTGACCAGAATCAAAGAACGCCTTCCTCAGGCACACTACGCGGTCGAGGACGAAATGGGTCTCTATCGCTACACAGATTGGTTTCCCGAAGGCGCACTCGATGCGGTGAGCGAGCAGGTGACTTTTGATGAATTGCTCACTACCGTGGCAACGCGAGTGGTGGTGATTTCCCCCGGTCACGATATTGATGACTTTCTCAAAGTGGTGGAAGACATGGGTCTTCACCAGGTGAGTTACACGGTGGGCTGGACAGCGTGGCTCGATATTGCACCCGAGGGCATCAATAAGTCAACGGCGCTAGAAATGGTTCGCACCAAGCTTGGCTTTGAGCTCGATCGGGTGATGGTCGTCGGGGATGGGCGAAACGATATTGAAATGCTCCAATGGGCCGCTAAGCAAGGCCGAGCTGTTGCCATGGGTCAAGCACCCGAGGAAGTTCAAATCCACGCCAGTGAGGTAACGGATGATTTCCTCGCCGACGGCGTTGCAAAGGCGCTGGCCACCCTTCCCCACTGAAGCTAGAGCGCTGTGCCCTAGAATTAAGGGTGGAGGGCTGTCCGAGCGGCCGATGGAGCTAGTCTTGAAAACTAGTGGGCAGAAATGTCTCGTGGGTTCGAATCCCACGCCCTCCGCCAAAAATCACCATTTTGAGAGAATTGGGGGAGCCCGTGGCTAAGAAGCCCAAGCCGGCTGCACCAGAGCTCTACGAGTCAGAAAATGATTACCCAGACCCGTTACACACCACTCGGTCGCGTCTGGGCGGTTGGAAACTTGTTACGTCCCTCTCGCTAGGCGTTATTGCCGTCTTAGTGCTGAGCATCGGCACGGT
>LIAY01000121.1 GCA_001438965.1 Microbacteriaceae bacterium BACL25 MAG-120322-bin65
CTCGTGGGCAAGCTCAAGCTCTCGCGCGGCCATCTGCGGGTAGGTCTGTTGTGAAACACCATCAAGTTCGGAGGCGGTGTAGGTGTTGAAATCGCAATAGCCACAGCGCACCGCACAAAAGGGAACATGAATATAGAGACCAAAATCGCGCTCGTTGGCACCGGGAACCACGCTTTTGGGCAACGAGCCATCAACGGGTGGCAGCTGCCCCTCTGGCAGCACACTAGGCACTATTGATAAACCAAATCTGATGCATCCTGAGAATCATCACGGCAATCGAAGCTCCCAAGAATCCGAGCACCACATTGGCCATCACAGTGCGCTCGACTAACGCCCACAGCATGGCCGCTGGCACCATGATCACAGCGGTAATCAGATACATCCAATACTCGAGCAGGCTTCCGGTGGGCTCATTACCCATAGAGGGGGCCACGATGCTGATGATGATCTGGGCGATCAGTAACGCCCCCACCAACAACGCTGCACCCAGGGTGTAGTCATTGGGGGTTTTTCCCCGAATAGCAAAGCCAATGGCGACCAATGCCGCTAGTGCGGCAACAACGCCTTGAACCCACGCGAACCATTCGATCACCTCTGAATTCTCTCAGAGTTAGCTAGTGGGCACTCCCATCAAGATTCGGCTGCGCTCACCCGCACACTCGATGATGGCAACGAGCTCACCGGTTGCACCATCTAGTGCGGCCAGCGGGACGTTCTGCTCCACCCCGGGGCATGACACGGAGCGTCCATGCTGGATGTCGTTGACCTGATCGGGCACAAGATCAACACTGGGCATCACTTTCGATGCGGCCATTGCCAGAGGCAGCAAGCTGGATTCCTCCAGGTCATCAACTTCCCCGGCGTTTTCTAGTTCAAAAGGTCCCACGCTGATTCGGCGCAGAGCCACAAGATGACCGCCAACACCAAGATCGCGTCCGATATCGCGCGCGAGTGCTCGAATATAGGTTCCCGATGAGCAATCCACTTCGAGATCAACATCTATGTAGCCCGGTGTCACCTCGAGAATCGCCCCGGTGAGCCGATACACCGTGATCTCACGTGAAGCCAATGCCACCTCTTTGCCCTCCCGGGCTAGATCGTAGGCGCGCTTACCGTCAACTTTGATCGCGCTGAAGGTGCTGGGCACCTGAGAGATAACACCCCGGTAGGGGGTTAACGCTGCTTCGATTGCTTCGGGAGTGCAAGTCGAAAGATCGCCGCCTGGCACATCGATGCGCTCGCCTTCAGCATCATCGGTGGTGGTGGCATAACCCAGTCGCATGGTGGCGTGATAAGTCTTACCCAAGCCCACCAGGTAAGTCAACAGCCTGGTTCCAGCCCCCACGCCTAAGACCAACAACCCCGTGGCCGCTGGGTCCAAGGTGCCCGCATGACCCACTTTTTTTGTGCCAAGCGCTCGTCGCGCCCTGGAAACCACATGGTGAGAACTAACCCCTAAAGGTTTATCAACCAGGCAAATACCGCAGAGCACTTATCCCAGTGCCTTTGTGTGCCAGACAGTTTTTAGCTCGGTAAAGAAACCTAAACGCGCAAGCTCTTTGGCGGGGATGCCATCGTGTGGAGGCAACACCCGTTTAAGAGTCTCGGCAGCATCCTGAGTCCACGAAACCCACTCCAAATCCGCTCCACCGCACAGATCCAACGCATTGACATCAGCATGAGCGGCAAGCCAGGGCATGATCGGAGCCGGGTCACCGGTGAGGATATTAACCACCCCGCCTGGTACATCACTCGTGGCGAGTACCTCGGCAAAACTGATCGCCGAGAGCGGCTGCGTGTGGTGAGCCACCACCACGACCGTGTTACCACTAGCGATAATCGGTGCCACCACGCTGGTTATCCCCAGCAAGCTTTGTGATTGCGCGCCCTGCGGGGCAAGGGAAACAACCACGCCGGTGGGATCGGGGGTGCTCAAGTTGAAAAAGGGGCCCGATACCGGGTTGCCATTGCCGAGCACTTGAGCATATTTATCTGCCCAACCGGCGTACCAAACCCAGGTATCGATGGCGTCATCGACCTGCTTGTTAGCACTGCCGGTGCGAACACCCTCACTCGTCACAATTTCGGAAACAAATTGTTCCCGCCGACCTTCCAACACTTCGGCGATGCGATACAAGATCTGCCCACGGTTATAGGCGGTGAGTCCAGCAAACCCAGCTTGTGCCGAGCGGGCTGCCACCACAGCATCCCTGGCGTCTTTGCGACTAGCCAAGGCGGCATTAGCGATAAAGGTCCCCTTCGAGCTGGTCACCTCATAGGTGTGGCCACTTTCGGATCGAGGAAACTTGCCCCCGATAAAAAGCTTGTAAGTCTTAGGAATGTTGAGGCGCGACATTATTTTGCTCCACCTTTCAGGTTTCCGCTTTCCAGGTAAGCAGCGAGACCGTGGCGCCCACCTTCGCGCCCATAACCCGATTCTTTGTAGCCGCCAAAAGGACTGGCCGGGTCAAACTTGTTGAACGTATTGGCCCAGATAACACCCGCGCGCAACTTGTCGGCAATGGCGAGCATGCGAGAGGCTTTCTCGGTCCAAATCCCGGCGCTCAGTCCATAGGGAGTGTTGTTAGCTTTCGCTACCGCCTCGTCCGGGGTTCTAAAGGTCAACACCGAGAGCACCGGTCCAAAAATTTCATCCCGGGCAATGCGGTGGCTGGTTTGGACATTGGTGAACACTGTCGGTGGGAACCAAAAGCCCTTGGCCGGAAGTTCGCACGGTGCACTCCACCGGGTGGCACCTTCGGCCTCACCACTGTTGGCGATTTCGGTGATGCGATCCAATTGCGCTTTCGAGTTCACAGCACCGATATCAGTGTTCTTATCCAGGGGATCACCCAATCGAAGGGTGGAAAGCCTCGACTGCAAACGATTCATCACATCGTCATGGATGTTTTCTTGAACCAGCAACCGAGAGCCAGCGCAGCAGACATGTCCTTGGTTGAAAAAGATTCCACTGATGATGCCTTCAATAGCCTGATCAATGGCAGCGTCATCAAAGATGATGTTGGCGCCTTTGCCACCAAGCTCGAGTGTCACTCGGGTGTTGGTGCCGGCTAAGTTTCTAGCAATACCGCGTCCCACTGCAGTGGAACCGGTGAAGGCCACCTTGTTGATATCGGGGTGGCCCACTAGGGCCGCTCCGGTGGCACCGGCGCCGGTAATGATATTGACAACGCCGGCGGGGAGTTCGGCTTGCTGACAGATTTCAGCAAACAACAACGCCGTCAAGGGCGTGGTCTCAGCGGGTTTAAGCACCACGGTGTTTCCTGCAGCGAGAGCTGGTGCAATTTTCCAGGCCAGCATCAGTAACGGGAAGTTCCAGGGCACTACTTGAGCGGCGACACCTAAGGCTTGCGGGTTGTTACCTACCCCCGCATATTCGAGTTTGTCGGCCCAGCCGGCGTAGTAGAAAAACCACGCGGCAACGAGAGGAATGTCCACATCGCGGGTTTCTCGAATCGGTTTACCGTTATCCAAGGATTCAGCAATCGCTAATTCTCGCGAGCGTTCCTGAATCAGGCGCGCTATGCGAAAGAGGTATTTACCCCGTTCGCTTCCGGGCATTTTCGACCAGGTCTTAGAAAAAGCTCCGCGGGCAGCTGCGACAGCTTTATCAACATCAGCATC
>LIAY01000122.1 GCA_001438965.1 Microbacteriaceae bacterium BACL25 MAG-120322-bin65
TCAAGCCTTTCAACCCCAAGGAACTTGTCGCCAGAATCAAGACGAGACTGCGACCCCCAGCGGAGGGGCTGCAAAAGGTTATTGTGCTGTTGGATGTGACCATTGACGTTCCAGCCCATGAGGTGCGTCGTGGCGACGCCACTATTTCTCTGACACCTTTGGAGTTTGACTTACTCCTCGCCCTGGCTTTGAAACCTGAGCAGGTGTTTACCCGGGAAATGTTGCTCGAGCAGGTCTGGGGGTATCACTACAAAGCGGATACCAGGCTGGTCAATGTTCACGTCCAACGGCTTCGAGCAAAGATAGAAATTGACCCTGATGCACCCGTCATTGTGCAGACGGTGCGGGGGGTCGGCTATCGAGCGGGCACCGTGATGGGTTCTTTGCACACCGAGTCATGATGCATGTGGCCTGGCGGTCCTTAGTTAAGGGCCTGGGCGCCCCGATGCGATTGTGGCGAAGTTCGCTCCTGGCTCGGACGGTGGCGCTGACTGTTGCGCTTTCGGGTGTGGGCGTGACCCTGATTGGCGGCTACATGTCTTTGACTATCGCCGAAAATTTGATTTCTAGTCGAACCAATCAAATACTGAGTGAAACGGCACGCGCCGCAGGTGCTGCGCAATCGCTTTTTGATAATTCTGTGACGCCATCAGGAACCATCGATGTGGAAACCGCTAATAGTGCGGCACAGACTGCTATTCGATCCGCTCAATCTAGCCCTGGTGGTTCCGGTTTCGCCATTCTTCGCACCCCCGGGCAGATAACGGCGCAAACCATGACATCCACATCCTCGGCGGGCTTAGACCTCAACGTGGTCAGCACTTCGTTGCGATCTCACGTGGTCACCGAACCCTCATCTCTTCACTACCAGTCGGTGGTGCTCTCTGGACCGACTGGCGATCAGCCTGGCATTGTCACCTCGGCCTCGCTACAGGTTCCAAGCTCAGGCCGTTACGAGCTCTATCTCATCTATGACTTGGAGGATGTGCAGAGCACCTTGACCCTCATTCAGCAAACTCTGGTCGCTGGTTCCCTCGCGCTGGTCATCACTATTGGGATTGTCACGTTTTTTGTGGTGCGTCTTGCCATTAGCCCTGTCCGCAGAGCTGCTTACACCGCCGAGCGACTAGCCCAAGGATTTCTGGAGGAGAGGCTCACTGAAAGCGGGGAAGACGTCATCGCACTTCTGGCGCGCTCGTTCAACAAAATGGCCGATAGTTTGCAAACCCAGATTGTCCGACTGGCCAATCTTTCTCAGGTTCAGCAGCGATTTGTATCCGACGTTTCCCACGAACTGCGCACCCCCTTAACCACCATTCGGTTGGCTGGTGATGTGTTGTTCTCACAACGCGAGACATTTAGCCCAGAAAATGCTCGCACAACTGAGCTGCTACTCACCCAGATTGAACGTTTTGAAATCATGCTCACAGATTTACTGGAAATGAGTCGTTACGACGCGGGTGCTGTGGCACTGGAGGTAGAGGAGGTGAATCTGGTGGCGTTGGTTGAGGATTGTTTAGACCATTTGGGCCCTTTGGCGGAGCAAAAAGGTTCTCCGTTGATTCTCGAAGTGCGAGGCGGTTATGGGGATAGCGAGGTAGATCAACGCCGTATTCGTCGGGTTGTCTTGAACTTCCTGGGTAACGCCATTGACCATGGCGAGGGGCGACCCATTGTCACTTTCATTGATTCCAACGAAGAGTCCGTGGCGATTGCTGTTCGAGACTGGGGCTTGGGGATGAACGTCGATGAGGCGAAACGGGTCTTCGACCGCTTCTGGCGGGCAGATCCATCACGCCAGAGAACAACTGGTGGAACAGGCCTCGGTCTAGCCATCGCCCAAGAAGATGCGGTGGCTCATGGAGGACGCATCGATGTGTGGAGTGAATTAGGGAAGGGAACCTGTTTCATGATGACGGTCCCCCGAACCCCGTTGGGCCTTTGGCGAGAATCTCCCCTGGATATGCCACCGGAGAGCGAGTCGCTTGCCCACATGCTCGAATCATCCGCTACAGATTCGAAGGAGGCTCGATGAGGAAAGTGTTTCTCCCACTGTTGATGGGCTTGGTGACAATGGTGGCATCATGCACTGCAATACCCAGCTCGGGACCGGTGATATCTGCCCAAATAGAGGCCACTACTTCCAGCGTTGATGTTGACTTTCTGCCACCAGGGCCTTCCGCAGGAGCAACACCAGAGGAAATTGTTGCTGGATTCATCGCCGCAGGCGCCGCTGCTCAAGATAACTATCGAGTCGCGAAAAGTTATCTCGCTGAGTCGGTGCGCGACGAGTGGAACCCTAATGCTGGGGTGATTATTCGGTCGGGGGAGCCCGATATCAGTGTTGTGACGAACAACACCGTGCAATATGTTGTCCCGGCAATGGCCAGCGTTGATGAATTGGGTAGGTATTTCGAAGGTGCCAGCTCCGCTGAACAGGCGTTGGATTTTCGCTTTACGAAAGAACTTGGTGAATGGCGACTCAGTCTGGCACCGGATGGGGTTGTACTGACCGAGTCAGCTTTTTCTGAAGCTTTCCACAGTTATCGGCTCTATTACTTTTCAGCGGGATATCGCGAACTTGTCGCTGACGTGCGGTGGTTTGCTACAAGAGGAGAAGTCTCGGCAAAGATCGTTCGCGCGCTATTGGAGGCACCCTCGTTTTGGTTAGAGCAGGGCGCCACGGTCTCGGCATTTCCTGAGGGAACTCAATTGGCCTTGACTCCCATCCCGGTCGTTGATGGAGTAGCCAGAGTGGATCTCACCACCGCAGTGGTGAGCGCCGATGAACTCACCCGCTCTCGGATGATCGCCCAACTAACCGCCAGCTTGACGCAGGTTCAAGGTATTTCCTCGGCCACCATTTCGGTGAATCAAAACGAATTACTGATTCCAACGCTGGGAGAGGACGGACCAACACTAATCACCGGCCGAGATCCGCGGCTAGCCGTAGTGAAAGATCGACGGTTTGGCTTCATCCAGGCTAGGAAAGTTGAGCTCATTGAGCCACTTGCGGCCGATATCGCCACCCTTGATGCTCAAAACGTTTTTTATTCGGCCACATTTGGGCAAGCGTTAGTCAACCGCAGTGATGGTCTTTGGCGAGTAGATGGCGTATCTGAGCCTGTGTTGATTGATCCCCGAGTGACTGGCGTGCGAGCGATAATGGATAATTGTGGGCTCGCGTGGTCCTCTGCCAGCCAATCGGGCCCGGAGATGCTCACGATTGTGGACCAAAACGGCCAACTAAGCCCTTTGGCGCTTGATATTGGCGCTGAAGCATCATTGGTCTCCCTGGAGTTAGCCAGGGATGACACCAGACTTTTGGCCTTGGTTCAAACAGACACTGGGGTGCGGGTCTTGCTGGCCGCCGTGACCAGAGATGATGACTGTCGTCCAACAAGCCTGGGTGAATTTATCGAACTCGCACCTTTAGCAGGCGAAGCGGTCGACGCAGCGTGGGTTGATGATTCCACTTTTGCTGTGGTCACAAAGGATTCCCTTACAGGGGTTGGCGCGGCCGTGATTTTTGACTCCAGTGGGCGCTCAAGCTCGCTAGGTCAGCCCCTAGCGCCGGTGGCTCTGGTGGGTGGTGTGGGTGGTGTGG
>LIAY01000123.1 GCA_001438965.1 Microbacteriaceae bacterium BACL25 MAG-120322-bin65
TTACCTCACAACAAGTGCGAAGTGCGACCCTTGTCTACCTCTCAAGATTAGGCAGTGACGACCTAGATGGCCTGGCTTTGGATAACGCCTCAACCCCGAATGGGCGCCACGTTGAGGTGTCACTGTCTTCTCTGTGGGAGCCACCTCTTGCATCAGATTTCTTTCCCGTGTCCCTGAGGATTTCGGTCACCGCCAAATCCCAGGCCTTTATCCAATAAACCGCTCTCCTGGTTGCTATCCGAGTTCGCTTTAGGCTTTGGACCATCGGGTGGGCGAGCCCATTGGTCTAGGAAAAAATCTGGCTGGTACGAGTTTTTCCGTGCTGGGCTAGTCTGAAAGGTATATGAGCGATCTTGACGTGTCCGCCCGAATAGCCGCACTTCGGTCAACGTTTTCCACCATCGAAGCCGTCTTGGATCCCGAGCGCCTAGCTGGTGAAATTGAAGATCTTTCCCAGAAGGCTTCATCGCCCGATCTATGGGACGACCCCGACAATGCTCAAAGTGTGACCAGCGCACTAAGTCATCGACAGGGTGAGCTTGCCAAACTCACAGATGTTACCCGTCGCCTCGCCGATCTTGATGTGCTCGTCGAGATGGCCAACGAGGCGGGTGACAGCGCATCCTTGGATGAGGTCGAGAGTGAACTTGCTACGTTGGAATCAGAGGTGGGGGAACTAGAAGTTCACACCCTTCTCGATGGTGAGTATGACGCTCTGCCCGCGGTGATCACGATTAGATCGGGCGCTGGAGGCGTTGACGCAGCTGATTTTGCTGAAATGTTGCTGCGCATGTATGTCAGATGGGCAGAAGCTCACGATTACCGTGCCAGTGTTCTTGACACCAGCTACGCCGAAGAGGCGGGCATCAAGAGTGCCACACTGCAAATCGATGCCCCTTACGCTTTTGGCACTCTCAGCATTGAAGCGGGAACCCACCGCCTGGTTCGCATGAGTCCTTTTAATTCAGCCGGTAAGCGGCAGACGTCTTTCGCTGCAGTGGAAGTTGTTCCGCTGATGGAAGAGGCCACAGAAGTGGAGATTCCAGAGTCGGATTTACGCATTGATGTGTTTCGATCCTCTGGACCTGGTGGCCAGTCTGTTAACACCACAGATTCCGCAGTTCGAATCACCCATTTACCCTCAGGCGTCGTGGTGAGCTGCCAAAACGAGAAAAGCCAGATTCAAAACAAGGCGGCTGCTCTGCGCGTGCTCAAAAGCCGGTTACTTCTGATTCAACGCGAAGAAGAAATGGCAAAAAAGAAGGAACTTGCGGGAACTATTACGGCTAGCTGGGGGGATCAGATGCGCAGCTATGTCTTGGCGCCCTATCAAATGGTCAAAGACCTGCGTTCTAACTACGAAGTCAATAACCCGAGCGCCGTATTCGATGGTGATTTAGACGGTTTTATCCAAGCGGGCATTCGCTGGCGCAAGTCTGCTCAACGAGTGTCGTAGGGGGGTTTAGTCCCTGCCGGATTCTAGGCTGAGAGGGCAATGATTCTCTTCGATGACGTGTCCAAAATGTACCGTGGTGCGCCCAAACCTGCCCTGAGCAATGTGAGCGTCAATATTGGCGCGGGCGAGTTTGTTTTCATGGTGGGAGCGTCAGGTTCGGGTAAATCGAGTTTCCTGCGCCTCATCCTCAAAGAAGAGCGCCCCACGAGTGGAAACGTTCATGTTTTGGGTCAAGATTTACTCCGCATTCCCAGCCGTAAGGTGCCAATTTTTCGCCGCAGCCTAGGCGTTGTGTTTCAAGATTTCCGCCTTCTTCCGCAAAAAACAGTTTTCGATAATGTTGCCTTCACCCTTCGCGTGATTGGTAAGAGTTCCGGTTTCATCCATGAGGCTGTGCCCGATATTTTGCAAACAGTTGGTTTGGCTCAAAAGGCGAAGAACTACCCTCATGAGCTCTCCGGCGGTGAACAGCAGCGCGTAGCTATTGCACGAGCAGCAGTGAATAAACCTGCCATCATGCTCGCCGATGAGCCCACAGGAAACCTCGACCCGGCAACTAGCGCCGGGATCATGAATGTGCTCTCACGGATTAATGCCTCAGGCACCACTGTCATTATGGCCACCCATGATTCAGGCATTGTGAACCAGATGCAGCGCCGGGTTATTGAAATCGCCGGCGGCCGGATTGTTCGAGACGAAAACGAGGGTGGCTATGCCACCAGCGCTATCCCGCTGGGAGAACTAGACACCGCACCCATCTCCGTAGTGAGCGAGGAACAACTCTCCGGGGTGGAACCCACACCTTTGCGCTCTAATACTTTGAGTGACCCTGATGACATTGCAGCGCCCTTTCCGTGGGAGTTGCGGGCGTGAGACTGGGCTTTGTCCTTCGCGAAGTAGTTACTGGCCTCAGTCGAAATCTCTCGATGGTGGTGTCCATCATCTTGGTGACGTTTATTTCGCTCACCTTTGTGGGGACAGCAATTTTATTGCAATCGCAGATCAATCAGATGAAGAGTTACTGGTTCGACCGTGCTCAAGTCGCCGTATACATGTGTACTGATTTTTCGACTCTCGGTGGTTGTGACCAGCAAGCAGCAAGTCCTGATCAGAAACTGGCAATCGAAGCGCGTTTGGCTTCGACAACCCTTGCGCCGTATATCGACCGTTTCTATTTCGAGGATCGCGACCAGGCTTACGTCAATTTCCAAGAACAGTTCAAGGACAGCGCCGTTGTTGATTTAGTTTCTCCGGAGTTGTTGCCGGAAACTTTTTGGGTAAACCTAGTGGACCCGCAACAAAGCGACCTTATTTTCGAGGCAATTTCTGGTTTGCCAGGGGTTGAGAGCGTGATTGATCAGCGCAGCTATCTGGATCAAATCTTTGCCCTACTCAACGCCGGGAGTTTGACCGCGGTAGTGGTTGCCTCGCTGATGTTGCTCGCTGCGGCGTTGCTTATTGCCACGACGATTCGATTGAGCGCTTTTTCTCGTCGCAGAGAATTGGCGATTATGCGCCTGGTTGGCGCATCTAATCGATTTATTCAAACTCCTTTTGTGCTCGAAGGCATTGTTGCTGCCACGCTGGGCGCTGCACTGGCATCGATGGCGGTGTGGGGGATAGTCCAGTTCTTTGTTCAGGGCTATCTGATGGATGCTCTTCCTAGCACCGTGTTTGTTACCCAAGCAGACGCTTTTGCCACGATGCCATTCCTGTTCGTTACGGGAATTGGCCTTGCCGTAGTGGCATCCTACGTATCGATCACGCGATACTTACGGGCATAGCTTTAGCCTGTAGGCCCATCAGTGCAATCCGGGGTTTTGGCCCCTGACGCTAGACTGTGGGGCTGATTGCCGGTAGCCAGACGGGTAGACCGGGTAACGAACACGAAGGCGTCTGAGGGGGTGGCATCATGGCTCGAGAATCGGGTGAAAAAGTAGTCGCCACCAACCGTAAAGCGCGTTTTGATTACCACATTGAAGACACCTATGAAGCCGGTATCGTCCTCACCGGCACCGAAGTTAAGTCTCTTCGTTCGGGGCGGGCGTCGCTTGTGGACGCCTACGCGACTATCGATGGCGGCGAGGCATGGTTA
>LIAY01000124.1 GCA_001438965.1 Microbacteriaceae bacterium BACL25 MAG-120322-bin65
AGCCACTCAAAGGATGCCGGCGAGATCAGATGCGACGCCCCAGAAATACCAAAAACGGCAATGACGACCCAACTACCCGCAGTTCTCGATGTCATGCGCAGCCACATACTGCCAGCCTAAGGTGCCCACACAAAAGTGGGGCCCGCATCGCGAGCCCCACTTTCGATGAAAGTATTTAGAGGCGTGCGCCTTCTTCTAGTTGATACCCCTCTTCACCGTGGACGATGTTGTCGATACCGGCAACCTCGTCTTCACTGGTGACGCGGAAGCCGATGGTCTTCTGGATTGCGAAACCCAGGACCAAGGCGACAACGAAGGAGTAGAACAACACGGAGAAAGCGGCAATCGCCTGTACCGTGAGCTGACCGAAGTCGCCACCGGTGAACAAGCCCGTGTCGATGGCGAAGAATCCGAGGTACAGGGTTCCAATAAGGCCTGAAACCAGGTGGATTCCCACCACATCGAGAGAATCGTCATAGCCGAGCTTGAACTTCCAGTCCACCGCCAGTGCGGAAACAATTCCGGCGACAGATCCCAGAAGGAGTGCGAAACCTGGGGTCAGGTTGGCACACGCTGGGGTGATGGCAACTAATCCGGCTACAGCACCCGAAGCGGCTCCTACCGCAGTAGCTTTGCCATCTTTGAGCTTCTCCACCACCATCCAGCCCAAAATTGCTGCGGCGGTGGCACCCAACGTGTTGACCACGATCAAGCCCACCCCGGGCATACCCTCGGCAAGGAATTCAGCACCGGCGTTGAAGCCAAACCAGCCAAACCACAGAAGCGCAGCACCGAGAAGGACCAAGGGCACATTGTGAGGCTTGTGAGCGCCCTTGTGGAATACGACTCGACGACCGAGCACGATGGCAAGACCAAGTGCTGCGGCACCAGCGTTGATGTGGACTGCGGTTCCACCGGCGTAGTCAATAACGGCCGGTAGGCCCCCCATCATCTCGCCAAGGTTCATGATCCAACCGCCGCCCCAGACCCAAGCTGCGACAGGGAAGTAGACCAGCGTTGACCAGATTCCCGCGAACACCATCCATGAGCCAAATTTTGCGCGATCGGCAATGGCACCAGAGATGAGGGCCACCGTGATAATCGCAAAAGTGGCGCCGAAGGCGGCACCGAGTAAGTCTTCGTTGCCTAAGCCTTCGAGCCCGAAGCTGCTAAACGGGTTACCCGAGAAATTGAGGGTGTCGCCCACAGAAGACATGCTGTAGCCATAGAGCACCCACAAAACGCCCACGAGGGCGAGTGCTCCAAAGCTCATCATCATCATGCTGACGACGCTCTTGGCTTTTACTAAACCTCCATAGAAGAAGGCAACCCCGGGGGTCATCAGTAGAACGAGCGCTGTCGCTGTGATTCCCCAGGCTAATTGACCGGTATCCATCATGTTCTCCCTATGTGCTAGATCTTTGGCACCTAGGGCGAGCGCACTAGGGCTAAGCCCAGTGTCTAAGCAGGAGGTTTCTAAACGGAGTTCTGCGTGTTACCGAAATATTTCGTGTGACCGCTGAATGTTAAGCTCGTGTTTCGGGGTTGTCCTGATAAGCATCAGGAATCCCATCGCGATCATGATCCGCCGTCTCGGATACTTTCACGAGACGGTAGTGCCGGTTGCGACTCAACAACACCAGCGCTGCCAAGGCGGCGGCAAGAACGCTCCCCACCAGAATTCCGATTTTGGCTTCGTCGGTATAGATACTCTCGGGCCCAAAGCTCAGCTCGCCAATGAGCAACGAAACCGTGAAGCCAATACCGGCCAATAGCGCGATGCCGAGAAGATCAATCCAGGCCATACCCCGGGGTAGTGAAATACCGGGCAGGCGGGTCACAAGCCACGTGGCAACGAAAACACCGAATGATTTACCGACAATCAGTGCGGTAATCACTCCCAGTGAGACCGGTGAAGTCAGAAGATACCAAAAGTCTTTTTCTCCCGAGAGGCTCACACCGGCGGCAAAGAAAGCGAACAGTGGCACGGCTATTCCAGCCGAGAGCGGGCGAAGACGGTGCTCAAATACTTCGGCGAGAGCCTCACCGGAATTATCCGGGTTGGCTAAGCGCTCCTTTTTGGGTCGCAGCACAGGCACAGTCAAGGCCAAGAGCACGCCTGCGACGGTGGCGTGGATTCCCGAGCCGTACATGAAAAACCAGGCGATCATACCCAGTGGCAAGAGAATCGCCCAGGCCGCACCTGGGCGAAGGTGGAAAAGATTTCGATAACGCTGCGCCACTAAGCCATAAGCGACAACCGAGAGGAGAGAGAAAACCAAGTTCAACCAAACAACCTCATCGGTATAGACAACGGCGATAATCGTAATACCCACCAGGTCATCCACGACCGCGAGGGTGAGGAGAAAAGTCCTCAACGCCAAGGGCAGCCAAGTACCAACCAACGCCAAGACTGCAAGGGCAAAAGCAATATCCGTGGCGATGGGAATGGCCCAACCCCGAGCAGCATCGCCCGCTCCCAAGGCGTCAGTGATGTAGAGGAAAATTCCTGCCGGCACCAGAACGCCACCTAGAGCAGCGACGACGGGGACAAGCGCCTTGCGAGGGTCTCGCAGCTCTCCCACCACAAATTCACGTTTGAGTTCCAGTCCCACGAGGAAAAAAAAGATTGCCAGCAAACCGTCCGCAGTGAGGTGGCCCACGTTGATTTTCCAGACGGATTCACCAAACCCAAAGGAGATATACGTCTCCCGAATCCCGAAATAAGTTTCACCCAGTGGCGAGTTCGCTAACACCACGGCCAGAACCGCCGCAGCAACAATGATCAGACCGCCAATAGTTTCCTGGCGCAGAATTCTTTCAATCCAGAGCGCCTCGGCATAAGAATTGGGGGCAGAACGTGCCTGTTCTGAAGCCATGGGCGAACTCTCTCTCTAGATCATGGTGTGAGCACCAGTTTAACCCAGTGAGTCAGGAAGACCGCTGAGGGCTGTCGCTCAGCCGGGTGAGAGCAATCATGCGAGAAGTGGCCCTCAGGTATTTCTTCCGATAGCCACCATGGAGCATCGTGTCGTCAAAAACCTGATCCAGCGGTAACCCACTGTTAATAATGCCCACTCGCGAGTCATAGAGACGATCCACCAGAGCAACCAAGCGCAACGCCTGGCCCTGATCGTGGAGCTGCGTTACCTGCGACCAGGCAACACTGCCAAGATCTTCGACAAGACCAACAAACCGGCTGGGGTGGATTGTGGCGAGGTGGGCAATCACCTCAGCAAAGGAATCGAAGGCGATGATTCCATCGTGTTCTCGCACAGCGCCTTCCAGCTCTGATTCTTCGACAACGAGAGCGTGCTCGTCCACATCACGCTTTCGATAATCTTCACCATCAATGCGGACCGTTTCGAACTTGTCGGACAGGGCAGTGATCTCTCTGAGGAAATCTTCTGCAGCGAATCGCCCCTCCCCCAAAGCTGCCGGTGGAGTGTTAGAGGTAGCGGCTAAGCGAG
>LIAY01000125.1 GCA_001438965.1 Microbacteriaceae bacterium BACL25 MAG-120322-bin65
GCCGGGAGTGCCTCTGACGTTTTGCGATTGGCTATCCCGCAGCGCTATGTGCGGGTGGAAAAAGCGTGGATTGCGTCCCTCTCCGAGGGTGTCGGTGCTGATGCTGAGGCTGTTGGCTCACCCCAAGTTGACGGTTTTGACGCTGACACCTGGGAGAAGCTGCTGGTAGTGGACTCGCGGTTTTCACTGACCACCGCCCACGGCGTAGTTCCCTCCGCATCGGGTCCGGATCTTCCGCGCTCTACTCAGCCGGTTGTCGCTCTGGCGGCCCACGCCCTTTCGAACGGAAAGTCCACCATCATCGTGGTTCCCGATTGGCGGGATATCACCTACTACCAGCAGGCGTTGGCGGAGATCATCCCTGAGGCGAACCTGGTAGTCCTACACACCCAGCAACCTGCGGGTGAGCGTTATTTGAATTACCTGCGCACTCTGGAGGACAAACCACAGGTTGTCCTGGGCAGTCGGCACGCTATTTACGCTCCGGTGTCTCATCTGGGGGCACTTGTGATTGTCGAAGACGGCGATGAAGCGCACCGAGAGCCACTATCGCCCTACCCGCATTCGAGGGATGTCGCCATTGTTCGAGCTCAGCGAGATAAGGCTGCCGTCATCTTTGCCAGTGTCACCCCGAGCCTTCCGGTGCGCAGATGGATTGATCGTGGGTATGTTCAATCCGTTGGGCCCAAGGGGACATATCGGGCACGCGTCATCCCCACGGCCCTCACCTCGCTCGGGGATGGGGGAGCGCAGCCAGCTAGGTTGCCCTCGGTAGCGATTCAAGGAGCCCAAGACGCCTTGAAGTCAGGACCAGTATTGGTTCAGGTCTTCCGTGCCGGGTATTCCTCCGGCCTGGCATGCGCGAGCTGTAAAGAGCCAGGCGGTTGTCGCGAATGCCAAGGGCCACTGAGGCTCGTCGCCACCGGTTCCCCGCCCCAGTGCGCTTGGTGTGGTGTGGCACAGGGTTCCTGGAAGTGTTTCGAGTGTGGTGGCCTCAAACTGGTGCCCAGGGGTCAAGGTATCGGCAAAACGGTGGCCGATATTGGGAGGTCCTTCCCCACGACCACCATTATTCGTTCCGATGGTGAGCATCCACGAAGCCATGTGGGCAGAGAATCCGCCCTCGTAGTCGCAACCAGAGGTGCAGAACCTTTGGCCGATGGCGGGTATTCGGCGGCATTGCTGCTAGACGGCCCAGCGATGCTCTCCCGGGAGACCTTGAGCACATTAGAAGACACCCTGCGTGAGTGGGAACACGCCATCTCCTTGGTGCGAAGCGAGGGGACCGTGTTCCTGACCGATGTCGAGGGAGCGCCGGCCATGGTGATGGCTGCTGGGAACCATGATCACCTTTTGCGCCAGGAGCTCGCCCAGCGCGAATCGCTGAGACTGCCACCTAGTGTTCGTATCGCCTCACTAACTGGGCCGGCGGCCGATGTCTCGCGCGTTGCTCAAGCTGTCCTGGGTGTCTCTGGTGAAGCCGATGCGCTAGGACCGGTAGCTATCGCTAGTGGGGTAGTGCGCACGGTCCTGCGATTCCCGTATGCGGGAGGAAATGCGGTCACCGAGGAGTTGCGGTCCTGGAGAAACAAAATGGCTAGTGGCCCCAAGCGCGGATCTAGCGAGCGAGTCAAAATTGTGATCGACAATCCGCACTCACTAGATACGCTGACCAGCGAGTAGCTAGGGAGGCTTGGAAGCGTGATGACTAAGCTCACCAGGGTGAGAGTTCTCTTCGCTGGTAGTCCCCACGTGGCAGTGCCAACGCTTCAGGCTTTGGTGGATGCCAATAGCGAGCTCGTCGGGGTTCTCACTCAGCCGGCTCAGCCGGTAGGCCGTAAGAGAGTTCTCACCGCGACACCGGTGGAGGATTGCGCCAGGAAAAACGACATCCCTGTCTTTACGCCTCGTTCCTCCGCCGAGGTGCTAGACGCTGTGAAGCAATGCGTTCCCGATGCGGTCATCGTAGTCGCCTATGGGCGCCTGCTTGATCAAGACTGTCTAGACGCCGTTCCCGAGGGTTGGTGGAATATCCATTTTTCTTTGCTCCCTCGGTGGCGAGGCGCAGCGCCTGTTCCACACGCCATTCGAAACGGCGATAGCGAAACCGGGCTCACCCTGTTTCGGATTGATTCCGGGTTGGATACAGGCGATATTGCCATGACGCGTTCTCATCGCATCGATGCCGATGACACCACTGGCACACTGCTGGCAAAACTTGCAGAGAGGGCACCTGAGATGGCGCTGGAGCTTGTGAGCAAGCTCGCATCTCACGAGGTGGAGCTGGCGCCACAATCTGGCGAGGCAAGCTATGCCCCGAAACCAGATCCGGACAGCGGCGCAATGGGCTGGTCTGCCACCGGGCACAAGGTTTATGGACAGTTCCGCTCGGTAACGCCCGAGCCTGGGGCATATGGACTGCGTGATGACACTGGCGATCGGGTCAAGATTCTTGCCATGCATGCAGAAAAAACTGACCAATTACTGGCCCCAGGGGCGATCATGGACTCACCCGGAGGTGTTCTGGTCGGCACCGGTACCTATCCACTAGTCGTGGACGTTGTCCAACCCGCTGGTAAAAAGCCCATGGAAGCAAAGGATTGGCTTCGTGGACTAGCCCCAGGCGTTGGGTTTCATGCCTAGTCCCGCCGGCGCGCGCCAGATTGCACTGTCTGTTCTATCCAAGGTGAGCCAGGAGGGCGCTTATGCCAATCTGGCGCTGCCAGCAGCATTGAACCAGTCCGGTTTATCCCAACGCGATCGGGCCCTGGTCACCGAGTTGGTTTATGGTTCCCTGCGCGCCTCAGGTGAACTAGACGTCGTGATATCGAAGGCCTCGAGTCGAGAACTTGAGAAATTAGAACCCATGGTGCGTGACATTCTCCGCTTGGGGATTTATCAGATTCTGGTGCTGCGAGTACCCGATCACGCCACGCTCGATCAGAGCGCGAGGTTGGCCAAAACCGAGGGTCTCCATCGCGCGGTCGGATTCATCAACGCCGTTTTGCGCTCTGTCACCTCACGCCCCGTGGATTATTGGGAAGCGGTCATCACCGATAACACCCAGACGGTGTTGAGCCATCCCATGTGGATCGCTGATGAGTATCGCGCAGCCCTTGCTCAATCCGATGGCGAGGGTGAAATGGACTTAGCTCTCGCGTCCCACAATGAGCCACCACCAGTCACTTTTGTGCATCTGCCCGGTTTCTCCAAAGCGAGTGGCGAGACCGAGCGGACCCGCTGGTCGCCACTTGGCTCCTACGCTCCAGCTGGAGACCCGGGGAAAGATCCCCGGTTGGCCAAAGGTTCCATCAGGGTTCAAGATGAGGGTTCGCAATTGGCGGCGCTCATGCTCATTGGCGCAAAACCTTTGGTCACTGGAGAAAGAATTCTCGATATGTGTGCGGGTCCCGGTGGTAAAACCGCGGTTTTAGCAGCCGCCGCACAGGTGGCCGGAG
>LIAY01000126.1 GCA_001438965.1 Microbacteriaceae bacterium BACL25 MAG-120322-bin65
TTGTCGCTTGGTGGTTTACGAGCGGCGTCACGCCATAAACGAAAGAAACTCTGATGCCTCACTTTTTCAGAAGGCTAAAGCTTTTGGCCTGTTACCCCGCACTGTGAATACTTTTTCAGGACACCCAGGAGCCGAGAATTTACTGTGGGGTCCGGACCTTGCGGGCTGGGCGATGCGGCGACATCTCGCTCTTGCAGATTCAGTCTGGGTGAAACCTTTGGCCCCACACGTCGAGGTTATTGACGTTTCGGAGGCCAGTTGGGTAAAAAAGAAGAAGCCAGAATCTGCCGCAGCAAACGATTCTGGCTCCGAAAGCTCCGCTGGCCTCAAGGACGAAGGGCGCTATCGTTCTCCAGGCCCAAGTATTGCACATCATGGGCGATCCGAGCAGGCGATTTTCACCAGCTTTCATGTTACATCGAAGCCTCTGCATGACCCGGTGGATTTATCACTGTGGCTATCCGTCAGTTTTCCCGGGACTACAACCTGACCGGTGGGCTCACCAGGATATTGGGCCGGGGCTCTTAGGCCAGAGTCCTGGCCGTCGCATCGAATAGATTCGCCAGCGCTGGGTGATGACGGCTGCCTCGCGTAGCTAACCTCTGGCGTGCTCAGAAACCCGCAGGTTGAGCCGGCGTCAACGGTTATCAGTGGGCGTGCTGTCAGCCTTTCTCAATCTGCACGTATCTGGAGTGCACACCGAGGGGGCGCGCATCGCAGGGGTATTTTTCATCGTCAGGAAGAGCACCAAGGGCGAATCTTCCCAAGCCCTGAAGCCACGCTAGCCGCCCGATTCGCTGGGCTAGGTAGGAGAGAAGGTCTTAATCCCGGCGGCGTTGGCGGATTCGCGTAATCGTTCGTCATAGGTAATCATGCCGACTAGTTCTGGTGTGAGGGTGAGCGCTGTGACAAGGTGCAGGGCGTCGAGAGTTCGAAGCTCTGGTGGCGGGTGGGTTGCGCCCAGGGCGATGTGGGCAGGGGAGATGCGCACCAAAGAGATAGCGCTCATCAATTCGCTAGCTTTGGCTGCGCCCTGAGGATGGGAGCGCGCACACTCCCTTATGGTTTCCACCCGCACCAGATCGCTGCCGACTAAGCGCAGCGCTTGCTGCCAGGGGTTTTCTCCCTGGATAAAGCGTTGCAGTGGGTTCGAAGAATTTTCTCGCAGGATGAGTTTTAGCGCCGCCGAGGAGTCTAGGTAGACCAGGGTCATCGGGGGTCTTCGCGCATCTGGCGCAGGGCTTCTCTGGCAGTGGCTTCGCCTGGCACTACCTCTAGTAGTGGTGCGGCCAGGAATTCTGGTAGCCCACCAGTTGGTGGGCTTGCCGCACCGTTGGCAATGAGGTCCGCCAGACTGCTGGCCTCTTGATAGGGCGAAAGGGTAGCGATGGGGGCGCCATGTTCGGTCACGGTCAGTTTTTCTCCTTGTTTGATGCGGGCAAGGACGCGGGAGACGTTCTGACCTAAATCGCGCAGACCCACCTGGTTGTTATCCACGTTCTACAGTGCGGAACAAATCCTGCACTCGACGCCAGGCGCCAACGCCCCGGGCGGACTGCGCCACAGCCTCCGGTTCAAGGGTACCCACCACGCGGTACCCCCAGGACGCAGCCATGCCTGGCTCGTTGCGCGTGAGAGCAACAATGTAGTGGCCGAAATCCATCAAGATCTGGGCGACACTAGTGCCCACAAAACCGTCAGCCGCCCTTGCCTAGAGGGAGATGACCCTAATTTCAGTTCTGGGGGAATCCGAGGTTGAGTCCTCCGTGAGAAGGATCAAGCCAGCGGGACGTCACCACTTTTTGTTGTGTGAAGAAGCGGAAGCCCTCTTCGCCGTGTGCACGAGAATCACCAAAGAGTGAGTGCTTCCAACCACCGAACGAGAAGTGCGCCACGGGAACGGGAATGGGGACGTTCACCCCGACCATGCCCGCCTCGATATCCACCACAAACTTGCGGGCAGCGCCCCCATCGTTGGTGAAGATCGCGGTGCCGTTTCCATACACACCAGAGTTGATCAGGGCAACGCCTTCTTCATAGGTCTTAACCCGAACAATGGACAGCACCGGTCCGAAAATTTCGTCCTGGTAGACAGCTGAGGTGGTGGGAACGTTGTCCACCAACGAGGGTCCAAGCCAGAAACCCGCCTTGTCGCCATCGGGCACAACATCGCGTCCGTCGACCACCACGGTGGCGCCATCTTTGTGGGCAATATCGAGATACCCCGCAACCTTGTCGCGGTGCGCCTTGGTCACCAGAGGCCCCATGTCACACGATCGGCGACCATCGCCGACCTTGATGTCGGCCATCTTTGCCTTGATTGCCTCCACGAGTGCGTCCCCTATGGGTTCAACAGCTACGACCACGGAAATGGCCATGCATCGCTCGCCCGCGGAACCAAAACCGGCATTGATGGCCGAATCCGCAACCAGCTCGAGATCAGCATCAGGCAGAACCAACATGTGATTCTTTGCCCCGCCCAGAGCCTGCACGCGCTTACCGGCTTTGGCACCCGTTTCGTAGACATAGCGAGCAATGGGAGTGGAACCCACGAAGGAAATAGATTTCACATCGGGGTTGGTCAACAGGGCATCAACAGCTTCCTTGTCACCGTGGACGACGTTAAAGACACCATCGGGTAGGCCTGCTTCTTTCCACAATTGTGCAATCCACAGCGCAGCAGAAGGATCCTTTTCACTGGGTTTGAGCACCACAGTGTTACCAGCAGCAATAGCGACGGGGAAAAACCACATCGGAACCATCGCAGGGAAATTAAAGGGGCTAATAATGCCCACTACGCCCAGAGGCTGCCGCAGCGAATAGACATCAACATCGCTGGAGGCGTTGAAAGAAAAATCACCTTTGAGCAGGTGGGGAAGACCGCAGGCGAACTCCACTACTTCCTGTCCACGGGTAATTTCACCCAGAGCGTCCGAGAGCACCTTTCCGTGCTCGCTGGTGATAATTTCAGCAAGCTCGCCCTTTTTGGCATCCAAAAGCTCACGGAATTTAAACACGATGGCGACACGACGCGCTAGTGACATCGCACTCCACACGCCAAAGGCATCATGGGCTGCCTTGACGGCGCCGGCAACATCCTCGGTGGAGGCAAGCCTGACCTGTTTTGTGACAACCCCAAGGGCTGGGTCATAAACCGGTGCGGTTCGAGTGGAAGCGCCCGCAAAGGCTGCGCCTGCTACAAAATGTTCAACTACGACTTGTTCTGCCATTTTTGCTCCTGCGATGCCGTGGAATTAATCGTGGACTAGTTTTTGTGCTGAATCGGTGCCCTCTTCAAGCCCTGCACCCGAAGGATATAGCAGGGAGCGACCCACCATGAGCCCTCTCACCCCCCGAAGTCCTAGGGCAGGCGCCCACAATCGATTAACTCCCGGAGATCACCCTTGTGATCTCCGGGAGTAACAA
>LIAY01000127.1 GCA_001438965.1 Microbacteriaceae bacterium BACL25 MAG-120322-bin65
AGAAAGCCCCTGACCCATGAGCACGGGAATATCGCGAACGCTGGCTTTGGGTACATCGCTCATCGCGATGAGTTCCAACTCAGCGTCGGTGAGACCCACCCGCGGCACACCATCAATCACGGCAACGGTGGCGGGAACGCCACCGCCGTGCCTAATCTGGCTCTCCCAGGCTCTGGCAGAGTCCAAGTTTGTGGGGCGGGGAAGTCCGTGGGCAATGATGGTGGACTCCAACGCGACCACGGGCACGTTGGTTTCTAGTGCATGGCGAACTTCGTCAGAAACGGCAACAATACTCATGCCTCTAGCGTACGGGGGCACCAGGTTCGCGCGTCACACAGATACCCCCTGGGGAATGGTTGTGTCATGGCTTCTGGGGCTCACTATGCCCCCATGGCCACGGCCTCGCCGGAATCGAGATTCCGGCGATCAACGAGCGAGCGGTCCGCGCGGCAGTCGGCGGGCTCATCACCCGATCACAGCGATCCGAGATTGTTACCCTAGGGCCCAAGAAATGGGGGGCACCTCCTGAGGCACCCCGCCATCACGGCGTTCGCTCTTTGATACCAGCGAATCGCCGCCTAACGCCCAGGTTTAGATCGCGCTGCGCATTGCCCACAGGTCAGGGAAGAACGGGTTGAATAGCGTGGAAATCAGGTAACCAACGCCACTCGAGCCGCCGGATCCAGCTCTCCTCCCGAGGGTACGCTCCACCATTTTGACGTGGCGATAGCGCCACTCACCCAAGCCCTCATCCAAATCCACCAGTGCTTCACACACCAGGGCTGATTCAGGATCATGGCGGTGGAGATTGAGCAGAACGTCTTGAACATCTTCTCTGGCCTCCCAAGCCACGCTCACATCGCGATCGAGCACATCAGCGGGCATGGCGTGCCCACGAACATGGCAATAGCGCAGGGCGCTATCCCACACGCTGGGCCGGCCCATGGCGGCTTCGACCCGCACTCTCGCAGGGGAGCCTGGCACCAAGTGTTCGGCCATTTTCATCCCCGAACCCTCTTTGGCATCTGCTCCCGCGTGATCACGTCGACCGAGTACCGCCTCCAACTCGCGAAACTGCGCTGATTGAAATCCACTGGCGGAAGATAACCGAGACCGAAATGACTGAAACTGCAGCGGCGTCATCGTCTCGAGGACATCAATTTGGGCCACACAGGTTTTCATAATGGTCCGAACTCTGCCCAGAAGCGCCAGGCTCCTGTGGGTATCGCCGGCTTCTAAGGCCGGCTGCAGAGCGGCGAGCTCATGGAGTATCTGGGCAAACCACAGCTCATAGACCTGGTGAATGGTAATGAACAAGCGCTCATCATGTTCTGGGCCATCAGAAAGCGGTTGTTGCAGGCTTAAGAGTTCATCAACCTTCAAATAACTCGCATAGGTAATCGCTTTGTCGTGTTCGTTACTCATTAGGTCACTCGACTGCTCTCTGGCTCAACGCCGTGATAGTCACCCGAAGCCAGGAGGCCTCGGAGTCGATCGAAGCCATCCCACACTTCGGTATAGGAGGTGGGTAGGGGTGAAATTGCCAACCGAATGGCATCGGGTTGGCGATAATCAGGCACCACATTCACCAGTTTTCGAAGCGCCAAAGCTATCGAAGCCGCATCAGGGTGGCGAATAATAATGTGGCCACCGCGGTGATCAGGCTGCCTCGGTGTGCCCAGGGTGACCCCAAAAGGCGCCAACCAAGCATCTACCAACGCAATCATAAGTTGGGTTCCCAAAGCCGCTTTAGCTTCGATGCGGCCAATACCGGCGCGCTCAATCATCTCGTAACTGGTTTCCACGGCGCGAATTCCGACAATAGAAGGAGTAGCGGTTTGAAAACCGCGGATACCGGAGGCTTTCTCAAAATCGGGTCCCATCTCAAACTGCTCTCCTTGGGCGAACCAGCCCTGAATGGGGACCTGAAGTTTCTTCTGAAGCGCGGTGCGCACAAACAGCCAGGCGGGTGAGCCAGGCCCCGAGTTCCCATACTTATATGTGCAGCCCACGGCAAGATCAATTCCGTTGCCATCGAAATCTAGATCGATAACACCACCAGCGTGGGAGCAATCCCAGAGCATGTAAGCCCCCGCCTTTTTCACTGCTGCGGTGATCGCACCAAGTTCGGGCCGTGCCCCGGAGCGGTAATTGATTGCTTGCAAGATAACCAAGGCCACATCGTCGCTGAGGTACGCAGCGATATCCGCTGCGGTAATCCTCTCGTCTTCCACCTCCAGGCTCAGCGCACCCGGGCCGCCACTGCCATCGGTGTCCAAAGTAATAAGCGTGAGGCCACGGGCCTTGGCGATTCCTTGAAGAATGTATCGATCGGTGGGGAAATTAGCCGAATCAATAATCACGGTGGAGCGTTCGGGAAGCGCATCAATGGCGGCCAGGGCAAGTTGATACAAGTTGACCGAGGTGGTGTCACACACCAGCGTTTGGCCAGGCCCAGTGCCCAGGGTGGCTGTGGCGAGGAGGTCACCGGCAACTTGAGGCTGATCGATCCAGTGCGACCATCCCCCGACAAGCTGGGATCCCCACTCTTCGGTGACGAATTTCGACACCGCCTCCATTGTCGCCAGGGGAAGCTTGCCTAACGAGTTGCCATCGAGATAGCACTGCTGGGGGTCTGAGTGATAAAACTCGGCTCGAAAACTAGCCAAAGGGTCACTGGCGTCAAGGGCCTGCGCGGTGGAGCGCAGCGTGGGATCACCGGGAAAAAGGTCCTGAGTCATCGCGCTAGCTTAGGCGCAAGAGCACCGTCCTCTCTAGCGCGAGTTAGCCAAACTTTCCAGAAACATAATCTTCTGTGGCCTTGACGGCCGGGTTTGAGAATATTTTCGCGGTGTCATCAAACTCAATAAGTTTTCCAGGCTTACCGCTTCCGGCGATATTGAAAAATGCTGTGCGCTGGCTGACCCGACTGGCCTGTTGCATATTGTGGGTCACAATCACAATCGTGTACTGGGTCTTGAGTTCCTCAATGAGGTCCTCAATCGCCAAGGTGGAAATTGGGTCCAAAGCAGAACAGGGCTCATCCATCAAAATGACTTCTGGTTCGACCGCGATGGCGCGAGCAATGCAGAGTCTTTGCTGCTGGCCACCCGAAATTCCAGAACCCGGCTTATCAAGGCGATCTTTTACTTCTTCCCAGAGGTTTGCCCCACGCAGAGACTTCTCGACCAAATCATCGGCATCTGATTTTGAAATGCGACGGTTGTTTAGCGTCACACCGGCGAGAACGTTGTCTCGAATAGACATGGTGGGAAACGGGTTGGGTCGCTGGAATACCATGCCAATTTGGCGGCGAACCAGAACAGGGTCAACACCGGGGGCA
>LIAY01000128.1 GCA_001438965.1 Microbacteriaceae bacterium BACL25 MAG-120322-bin65
ACCCATCAGTGCAGCGTAAGCGCCGAGATAGTGTCGGATGCGCCATCCCCATATTTCTAGAGCCAATTGCGCATCGTCTTCACCGGAGAGGGCACGTTGTGAGACTTCACGGAAATCAGCTGACCCAGATAAACCCAAAAGTCCACTCTTTTTATTCAGTAGCTCATCAATCTCGTCCCTGGTCAACTGTGTGTTTCTTTGCAAATACAGCACAACCGCAGGATCTAGATCACCCGATCGGGTTCCCATTACGAGACCTTGCAAGGGGGTGAACCCCATCGAGGTGTCTAAACATTTACTGCCCTTAACCGCAGCGGCGGAGGAGCCATTACCCAGATGCAGGGAGACGATGCGGTGGCCCCGGGGATCCCCGCCCAACATCTTGGAGGCGGCTCTGGTCACAAACTGGTGGCTTGTGCCATGAAAGCCATATTTTCTTATCCCATACTCGTTGGCCAGATCCTGCGGTATGGCCAACGTCGAGGCCGCCTTGGGCAGGCTCTGATGAAACGCGGTGTCAAAAACTCCAACGTGGGGAATATCGGCAAGCGCACCTCTGGCTGCCCGAATGCCGGCAAGATTGGCGGGGTTGTGCAGTGGAGCTAAAGGCGAGAGAGCCTCGATGGCCCCCTCGATTTCATCCGTGATGAGCACAGGAGTGCCAAATTCTTCCCCGCCATGAACGACGCGGTGTCCCACCGCACTGAGCTCTAAATCCTGTGGCAGAGAATCCAAAATGGTCAATAAAGCATCGCGATAATCCTCACCGGAGGGAGATGTACCCAGTCCCTCTACTAGCCCAGAATGAGAACTCTCACCGGATTCTGGATCCACCACCTGCCATTTAATGGTCGAGGACCCAGCATTGATCACCAGAATGTTCACTATTAGTCGCCCTGAGCTTGGATAGCGGTGATGGCCACCGTATTAATGATGTCGCGAACGGTGGCGCCCCTAGATAAGTCATTCACCGGTTTCGCCAATCCCTGCAACACCGGCCCAATGGCCACGGCCCCAGCGCTTCGCTGAACTGCCTTATAGGTTGTATTACCGGTATTCAAGTCAGGGAAAATAAAGACGGTTGCCACTCCAGCAACTTCAGAGTTTGGCATTTTCAGCAAAGCCACGCTGGGCTCACTGGCAGCGTCGTACTGCAAAGGCCCTTCCACAGGGAAATCTGGTTTTCTTTCGCGAACCAGCCTCGTTGCCTCCCGAACTTTATCCACATCTGCGCCCTGGCCGGATTCACCGGTGGAATAAGAGAGCATCGCGACTTTGGGCTCGATTCCGAATCTTCTCGCTGTCGCAGCAGCCGAGATGGCAATATCAGCTAGCTCTTTCGAGCTGGGATCAGGAACGACGGCGCAATCGCCATAGACCAAAACCCGATCCGCTAAGCACATCAAAAAAACGCTCGAAACCACGGAAACGCCAGGAGCCGTTTTGATAATTTCAAAACCGGGTTTGATCGTGTGGGCCGTGGTGTGGGCGGCACCCGAGACCATCCCATCGGCAAGCCCCAGATGAACCATCATGGTGCCAAAGTAGGAGACATCACTAACGACGTCCCGGGCATCTTCGATCGAAATACCTTTGTGCGCTCGCACCACCGAATACTCCTGGGCAAATCGCTCAACCAGCTGGGGATCCAGGGGAGAAATAACCCGTGCTAAAGAAATATCGAGCCCCAATTCAGAAGCTCTGGCCCGAATCCGCAGCTCGTCCCCCAGGAGCGTAATGTCGGCAACATCTCTAGCCAGCAACGTTGCCGTTGCTCGAACAATACGATCGTCATCACCTTCGGGCAACACAATGTGTTTCTTTTGTGAACCAGCACGTTCCATGAGGGCGTATTCAAACATCAGCGGTGTTACCACCGTGGTTGCAGTGACGTTCATGCGCGAGAGCAGCTGCTCGGCATCAACACTTTCTCTGAACAGTTGCAACGCCGTGTCGTATTTTCTCTGAGAATCAGCCGCAAAACGACCGCGGGCGGCAACAACATGCAAAACTGCCTCATAGGTGTCATAGGACGTGGAAATAATCGGTAGTTGATGATCGATTCCACTCATGAGTAATTGCAGCTGTTCGGAGAGTGGAAAACCACCATACAAAATAACGGCGGCAAGGCTCGGAAAATTTTCACTGTGGTGGGCTGTCAGAACAGCCAAAATTGCATCTGTCCGATCGCCGGGAATCAAGATGGCAAAACCTTCTCGAAGCCTCGCCACGATGTTCTCCACGGACATCGCTCCCACCATCACACCCAAAGCTTCACGGTCCAGAAGCTCATCAGCACCGCGCAAAAATGTGCCCTCGATTGCTGCCATCACCGTTCGAACGGTGGGGGCCACTAAGAAGTGGTCCTCCGCTATCGAGGCCGCATAAAGATTCGAATCCAACGCAAGAATCTTCTCCACTACGTCTTGGTGAAGAGTGGGATCGCTTCGATTCGCAATAACGCCAATGGGGTTTGCGTGTTGGGATCGAATCTCACTCAGAGAAGATTCAACGACTCGAATAATGTCCGAAGCTGGCCTGGGTGGCATCGCTGCCTTGCTGCCCGTGGCACCCTTCGGGTCTCGACCCGTGACCACCACCACAACAGGTGCGCCAATATTGGCGGCGATCCGAGCATTAAAACCAGACTCGGTCGGATTTCCCACATCGGTGAAATCGGAGCCGACAATGACCACCGCATTGCACTGGCGCTCCATCGCACGATACTTCTCGACGATGATGGCCAGAGCATTATCCGCATCAGCGTGAACATCGTCATAGGTCACCCCCGTGCACTGCTCATAGCTGAGGTTGACATCGTCATGGTCGAGAAGCAGGTCTAGAACATAATCCCTCTCAGTGTGAGAGTGAGAAATGGGTCTAAATACCCCCACGCGATCCACTCGAGCCCTCAGCGCATCCAGAATCCCCAAGGCCACAGTGGACTTACCTGAGAAGCCCTCGACTGAGGTGATATAGATACTGGTTGCCACAGGACCAGACTACGGTGAAGCGCTATGAGTAAGAAGACTCCTCGCGCACCCACCAGAGCCTGGTTACCCTTGCTACGTTTCCGTCCTAGGGGAGTTGGCCAAGTTAGCGCCACGCGAGGAGCCAGCCCCAGTTTATCGTTAGGATAGGGGGCGCGTTGCTCGTCGTAAGAAGGTCAATGCAACGGAGAATTCGCCTAGTGGCCTATGGCGCACGCTTGGAAAGCGTGTTGGGTGAAAGCCCTCGGGGGTTCGAATCCCCCATTCTCCGCGAATTTTGGGCGATAAGGTGATGGGATGAGCACCCTCGCCGACGTAGCCAAACTAGCCGGCGTGTCCAAGTC
>LIAY01000129.1 GCA_001438965.1 Microbacteriaceae bacterium BACL25 MAG-120322-bin65
GGCCTCCAAGCCTGTGAGGCGACAATCGAAAGTGCAGTGGAGGACACCATTGGCAGCCAGGTTGAAGCATTTGGTCGGGAAGATTTCCCTGCGGCGTATGACATGGCTGCGCCGGATTTTCAGTCAGAGGTGAGCCTCGATGAATTCGAGGGGGTCATCCGTGATGGCTTTGTGCCCCTGATGAACGTCGCTAGCTTTAGCGTCTCCCAGTGCTTGTATGACCCCGCCAAGGCGCGGGTAGAAATCAGCATGACGCTGGTCACCGCAGCCGGCGTAGCGGGGTCGCTGCGTTACTCCCTGGTATCAGTACCCCAGGGGTGGAGAATCCTTGGGGCAGTTCCCAACCCGCAATCTCAGCAGGCTAGCTAAATACCCCTAGCCTTACTCCTGGATATAGGGGGTCACTCATGGGCATGATGTCGATTGGCATCGCTCTGGAATCTCAATAATTCCCTCTAAGAGGGAGATAACGCTGGTCCAACTCCAGTCATCTTCCTGGTATCGCATCACATAGCCTGGAACCAGCCACGCGTTCCCACTGGCGTCCCCAGGGTTTGCAAACATAAGGAAATCTTTTGCCACTGCAAATGTGACAGGACCCCGCGCAGTGATGGTGAAATCTTTCTAGATACAAATCCTTCTGGGGCTCAATTTCGGGAGTGAACTTCTCACTCGTAAGGTAGAGGTTTCCTCGTTCAAAATCTGCGTTTGCACACCCAGAACCCAATGATTTACTGGGCAGTAGCCCTTAACGCAGAGGGCAACGGTTTCCTCGGCGTAAGCTCTTGCGCATCTATTGCGTAAAAGAATCGATGGTGTACGCCGAGCGCTCAAAAAAGGTGTCACCAAAACGTGCACCAGTCCAATTCGAACTCCCTTCCCGGTCGACTATTCAGGGCGGGAATGCTCAAGATCCGCGAAAAATCAACGGTGATCGTTGAATCTGAACGCGCACACTCTGGTTCGTTTACCCATGGTTGTGGGCAAAAGGCGGGGAAGCTCAATTCCCTTGATTCATAAAAACATGGACACTAGCTTCCATATTTATATGAAATATGCGAGCATGGTGCTATGAAGAACGTGGAGATAGTCTGGCGCACCTTGGCCGACGCCGCGCTAGAGGGGCAGCGCGATTGGAACAGCATCGGCGAGATCGCTGATGCTGCGTCGGTCGCGCCCTCAACTACCCATCAGGCGCTCGGGCGACTGGTTGACATTGGTGCCGTCCGTCCGAATTCGCGCCGTGGATACACCGTGGTCTCGCCGGAGAAACTCCTCGAAGCGTTCGCTGCTCACCGCAACCTACGCGCCGACACCATGGTCTCCACAACCTTGCCCGCCGCCCAAGAGCTTCTCGACGACGATGAGGTCGGCTACGCGCTCAGCGGCAGCAGCGCGGCGGCGCACTACCTCGGTGGTCGCAACACGATTTCTGATCTCGGCCGTCGGATCGTCTACACAACCCGACCCCTCTCGCAGGCTGACTTCCCTGAGGGAGACGAGGTAATCATCCTCGCCGAAGATCCCCTCGCGGCGCGCACCTGGAAGTCTGGGTACGCCAGCCTCGCGCAAACCTACGCCGACCTGTGGGCAAGCCCCGGCTGGCAGGCCGCCGAATTCACCCGTGCGCTCAAAGCGAAGCTGTTCAGCGACGCCGACTGGGAGCAGCGCACCAGTGCCTAATCTCTACGAAGATGCCAACGGAGTCATCCGCGCCGTCGTCGACCGGCTAGGTTCCGAACTCGAGCCATCGATCCTCATCGGCGGGTGGGCGACCTTCGTTCGCGTTGGCGGCGAGATCAGTCTCGACATTGATCTCATCACCTCGCAGCAGAGCCGCCACAAGCTTGAGCAGATGATGACCGACCTCTCCCCCAGCAACAACCACCAAGGGCGGAAACTGCGCGCAACGTTCGACGACGTGCACCTCGACATCTACCTCCCCTTCGAGTCCCAACTCGGCAGCAAGCTGCGATTGAAAGTTGAGGTACTCGCGGAATACCCAGACGAGCTCTCGTTCGAGAAGTGGACACTGTTGCGTCTTGAAGCACACATCGGCACCAAGATGGCGGCTCTGCTCGATCGGCACTACTCCGAGAAGGGCCAGAAGGATGCCCGCGAGATCCTCGCACTACTGAAGCTCGAGGGCGTCGACCCCGTGATCGCCGCGGAGGTTCTCGACCGGGCATCCACCCTCGACATCTTGAATCTGCCGACCATGATCGGCGAAGCCTTCGACCTGATCGGCGCCATCCTGCCGTTATCGAAGGCTGACCAGAAAATCGTCGCTGCGGCAAAGAAGTCCTGGGTCGCCGAACTTCAGCTTCGCGGCGCCGGGCCTCAACAATCACGGCCGCGCCTCTGAGGCAATCACTCGGTCCGACGGCGCTAGGTTGCTGCGGTTGCTACGAGGTACCGTCTGGCTCCACCGTAGATAGGGGTCGCGCTGGTGCTGCCGACCTACTTGCCGCCTTAGCTCAATTGGTAGAGCGTCTCACTCGTAATGAGAATTTCTAGGAGGGCTGAACGTTGACACCCTGCTTGGAGCCAAATTGTTCATCAGATTGCACTAAGTAGATGATTCCCTCAACGAATCCGATGATGGCAGGAATCGCAGTCCAGAAGAACAACACATAGAGAATACCGAGGCCAACTTTGCCGAGGTAAAACTTGTGCACTCCAAGACCACCGATCAGGATCCCCAGAATTCCGGCAACAATGCGGGACTTGGGGGCGCCTGCTGCGGGGACTAATACCGGTGCAGGGTTGAGTGCGCCATTGGGGTGGCCACACTTCGGACACGCTTGGGCTTCAGAGCTCATGGAAGCACCACATGCTTGGCAGAAAACTTTGTCCATTGCCACAGTGTTCTCCTTGGGGTTATCGGAAACGGTAGTTAGGGCACAAGTTGTTTTAGTTTGCTGCGGGTTGTGCTCATCGAAGTGGTGAGCTGACCCGCTGGCCTAGGCGAAGTATTTGTTGGATTCACCAAAGCGGTTAGTGCCCGGCGTGCCATCTCGAGCGAGCCTGACGATCAACAGAATGATTCCCACTAAGGGGATGAGGAAGATAAAGAAATAGCCAAATGATGTGTCAGCGTCATGCAAGCGTCTGCTCACTATCGCCAGCGAGGGAATCAAAACCGCCAGGCTCCAGGCCAGGGACAAGAAACTGAAAAAGCCGAAGCTTTCACCATCTATTGAGGTAGAAAGAAACGAGAGCGGAAACCCGACGATTATCGTGAAAAGGTAGGCAAACCAGTATT
>LIAY01000130.1 GCA_001438965.1 Microbacteriaceae bacterium BACL25 MAG-120322-bin65
CCGAGGTGCCTCACATAAAAGTGAGCGCGAAAGTTGATCTGGTGCCTCACATAAAGTGAGCGCGAGGGCTTGCAACTATTTCGTTGTTTGGAGTCGACGAATCGACCCTTCCAAGGATGCCATGTTCAGGTGCCGGCTGGTGGTCATGGCCTCAGTTTTGTTCCGCGATAGCTCGGTCAGTTGAATCTGGATTTGGTTGATGCCCCTCGTCAGATCGGCTGGGTTCACTCCGACGATCCGTTCGTGGGCAACACGGAGCTGCTCAGCGGTGAGGAGCCCAGATTCTTGCACTCGTTGCCACGGGGTCTTCGGGTTGTCATAAAGACGTTTGCGGCGCCCGTCGGCACTGGTGGCGTAACTGGTGGGTTTCTTCGTCGGGGTGAAGTAGTTCAACCGCAGTGAGACCAGTGACCAAAGCTCACCCAGCAGTGCAAGCTCTGCAGCAGTGTCATAGCGCCAGTAGAACGCGTGTTTACGGACGATGTGGTTGTTCTTGGATTCCACGGTTGCTTGGTCGTTCTTTTTGTAGGGCCGTGAGCGGGTTTGGGCAATATCGCGTTCTTGAAGCCAGTTGGCAACATCATGGTTGATAAATTCCGTGCCGTTATCAGAATCGAACACCAGAAGCGGGAACGGGAATCTGCCCTGCAGGGCGGCGACGGCCATGATGATCCATTTCGACGCATTGTTGCGAATCGACGCGTTTTCCGTCCATCCGGTGACGATGTCGGTCATCGTGAGTGTTCGAGCGAACTCCCCTTGGAATGTTGGCCCGCAGTGGGCGACGGTGTCTGCCTCGATTACTCCTGGTGTTGTGGCCGGTTCATCGCCAACTTTGCTCAACCCGATCGAGTTGCGCAGCAATGGTGAGGGTTTGGTCGTGCTGATGCCCCGCAACTGCATCGACTTGCGGGCAGGCGCCAGATACCGATCGATCGTTGCTGCGCTGATCGCCTCCACTTGCGAGATCGCCTCCACTGTCGCGAATTCTTTGTTGAGATCTCCGGCCTGTGCAAGCAACGGCAACCACAGCTCTCGCATCACAACAAAATACTTCCCGCAGGGGAAGCCCATCAACGCCCACACATGCTCCAACAACAATCGTGAATCATCGCCGTATTCCTTCGCCCGAAGCTTGCGTTTATCGACTTGCTCGGCCGGGTCAGGCAATACCTGCCCCGAAAGCATGCGCCGCGCCGTGGAGCGGGCCATCCCCGTCGTCGACATCACCTCATCAAGGATTTTGGCCTTATCCCCTTTCGAAGCTCGCACGTAAACGGTCCGGAGTTTGTTGGTGACGTGTCGTCTTGCGACCATCGGAATTTTGCCTTCCATCATCAGGCAAGCTTGCCCCTGGATGTGGGGCTACGCGCTCAAAGATGGTGAGGCACCAACCAATCCCTCGCGCTCAAAGAAGCTGAGGCACGTCGAGTGCTTGCAATCTGGGAGAAGCGATGCTATGTTTCTCCTAGCGATCCGAGTTGTCGGCAAGACCGCCTGTCGTATGCTGCATCTGGAGGGGAGCAAAGCCATGAGACAACTGTCTCTAGTGCGTGGCGGGATGATTTTTGCCCTCCTGGCTTCCTTCCTTGTCTTTGGGAGTAGCGACTACTCTTATGCGGGCACTCCCGCCGCTGGTAGTTGCTCGCAGGCAACCGGTAGCTGGATTTGCAATGTACAAGATCAAAATTTGTCCTTCAATGAAACTGCATCCATAACCCAAGGCGGAGCGGGTAATCATATCGATCCGGCGAATGGTGAAGCAGTTGTTTACAAGAATGTGTTCACCGACGGCTCGGTAGTGATCAACGCTCGGTTGACCGTCACCGAAAAATCCGACGGGATAAGAATCGATAAGTACGACGCCGGCGTCGACAACCTTGGAATCTGGACCCAGGTAGGCCGAAACACCACCGCCGACACAAATACGAGTTTCACCATCGAGTTCTTTGAGGCTAGCTCTGGGGAGGGTGTTCGCCTGCTCAACGTGGAGATTCTTGTGAAGGACCTTGATGGTGCCGACGCTGAAGAGTTCGCAGCGGCTTGGGGATTAAACTCCTATGTTGTAACGACCGACACCGTCCTCGATGTTGCCACCGTTGACCCGGTCTTCACATCTGGGGCTAACCCAACAACATCTGATCCAGGAGCTGAGAACCCGAGCCCAGAAACGGGTGTTCGGCAGTTTCTGAACGAAGATAAGGTGAGCGCGTCCTCGGCCATAAACACCCCCGATCAAGAGGCTTGGGTGGGAATGAAATTTGATTCCGTCCTCTCGATTAGGATCGAAGCTGGTGGTCGCGATTCGGGGAACGGGCTGATCGGTTTCGAATTCACCGATATCGACGCGGCTTTTACGGATGGGGCTAACCCAACAACTGTTACCCAGGAGATCTCGGTGGTGGATGCTTCTTACACGGTGACTTACGACCACAACAACAACCCGTGTGGCACGGCAGTTCCGTCGCCAACGACATTTACTGGAGCTCAAAGCCTCAGCCAGGGGACTGAGATGTCAGGAGCCGGTGTCAATCTCTTAAGTTGGAACACAAAGGCTGACGGGACCGGAGTAACTTACGCTCTCGGAAGCTCCTACACAGCTGTCGATGACATCACCCTGTACGCCCAATGGTCTGGTGCTCCCTGCCCCCCGCTTTTCGGGGGTTGCGATTTTGATAACAGGACCACCGCAGATGGCCTGGGACATAATATTCAGCTCGGGGTTTATGTCGATGGTGATCGGGTTTACGCGGCAACAAACGACGGGCTTAGTATCTCCACTGAAGGTGGGAAGGCCGGGAGCTTCACGAACTACACCACGGCAAATGGTCTCGGGAGTAATAAGTCGCGCGGTGCCTTCATTGACGGTTCGGTGCTCTACGTTCCAACACAGGGCGGGCTTAGTATTTCCACTAGCCTGGATAATTCCGATGTTAGTGCGGGTAGGTTCACCACCAGAACCGTAGCCAACAGCACTCTCGGACATGATTACACCCGTCGCGCTGTTGTGGTTGACTCGACGTTGTACGTGGGAACAAACGGCGGGCTTAGTATCTCCACTAATGGTGGGGTTAGCTTCCCCGCCAACAGGACCACGGCAGACTTCCTAGGTCATGACGAGGTGTGGGACGTCAACGTCGCAGGAACTAACGTGTACGCGGCAACACGGGCTGGACTCAGTATCTCCACTGACAGTGGGAAGGCCGGGAGCTTCACCAACAGGACCACGATAGACGGCCTAGGTG
>LIAY01000131.1 GCA_001438965.1 Microbacteriaceae bacterium BACL25 MAG-120322-bin65
TTACGTTCGTACTGGTCATCATTGCCATTGCCATGTTTGTCGCTGTGATTCGGTTGCGTAAAGAGCGCCCTGAGCTGTTTCGCCTCTCGATTGTTCTAGGACTGGGTATCCCCGGCCAGGCCGTGATTGGCGGGGTTACCGTGTTGACCAATCTCAACCCCTACGTGGTGGGTTTTCATTATCTTCTCTCCATCGTCTTGGTTGTCTTGGCGGCAGTGTTGCTCTTCCGTGTCAGAAACGGCGCGAAGACGTCATCGTGGGGGGTAACCCGCGGTGTCCGGGCGTTGAGCGCTACGCTGGCCGCTGTTTTAGGTATCTCTGTCGTGATTGGGGTCATCACCACAGGATCAGGCCCTCACGCGGGGGACGGTGGTGCAGCACGAAATGGCCTCGATTCCTGGCTTCTCCAGCATTTCCATGCCTGGCCCGCTTATGGCTCACTCGCTCTGATTGTTATTTTGTGTGCTCTGGCGTGGTGGGCACACGTGGGCAACCAAGCCTTTCGCAGAGCCATATCTGGGGCATTAGTGATCACCTGCGTTCAGGTCGGGGTGGGTTTGTATCAGGCTAGAAACGGGCTACCTGAATTAGCAGTCGGAATCCACATGGTCTTAGCGGCAGTGGTCGTCACCCTGGTAACCACCGCCATTTTGGCTCAGCGCAGCAGCTCCGCTGAGGTGGCGCTAGAGCGGTAGTAGCGGATCTACCCCAACGGCAAGGAAGAGAAGGGTCAAGTAGGTGATGCTGGAATGGAATACCCGCATGGGCGCCAACTCTTTTTCGGCTAGTGCACGCTGATAAAGCCGGTGTGATTCATAGATAAACCATCCGCCCGACAGCAGAGCCACGCCGGTGTACACCAGTCCCATTTCCCCAATGGGGATGAGCAACAGCGATGCCGCCACTGTGGCCCACGCATACAAAACCACCTGTAATCCCACCAGAGGAGCCCCACGCACCACAGCGAGCATCGGTACTGACGCGTTGGCGTAATCCTCTTTGTACCGCATAGATAAGGGCCAATAATGGGGCGGCGTCCATAAGAACACCACGAGAAAAAGAATCCATGGCTCCCAGGCGAGCGAACCCGTTACTGCTGCCCACCCGATCAGCACAGGGAAACAGCCAGCAATACCACCCCAAATGATGTTTTGCTCACTACGTCGCTTGAGCCAAAGCGTGTAGACGATCACATAAAACCCAATCGCCCCAAAAGACAGCAGGGCGGCCAGTGGGGTGGTGAATAGCCACAACCACGCCACAGAGAGCACCCCCAGGGAGCTAGCAAATATCAATGCCGCGCGCGCAGAGAGCACGCCGGTGACCAAGGGTCTCAATTCCGTGCGGTGCATCAGAGTGTCGATATCGCGATCAATAAACATGTTGAAAGCGTTCGCGCTTCCAGCACTCAGCGCCCCGCCAAAGACTGTTGCGACAACGAGCCACCAATGGGGCAAGGAGCCGTTGGCTAACACCATGACCGGAACGGTCGTGACCAGCAGTAGCTCGATAACGCGCGGCTTGGTGAGCGCTAGATATGCCAGGAGTTTGTGACCAAAAGTGGGCGCCTCTACCCGGCTTGAAACGCTGGACTCAGCAGGGGTAGCTGCTGGAGCTGGACTACTCGAGGGCATGGGTTCCTTGGACTGGAGGACTTCTTCCATTCTAAGCGCCTATTTCGTAGCGATCCCTGAGAGCGCCCCGCCCAATATGTGCTCCGAGTGCCTGGATATACTTTGCTTGGCAGGGATTAGTTTTCAAGCCCGGAAACCTGCCATTGGACCGTCTCGTGACGCATGGAAAGAGTTAGAACACCTATGGCCTCAGTATTTAGTGACCAGGACCGTGAAGCAGTAGATGTCGCCAGAGTCTTGGCCGTTGATGCTGTGGAAAAAGTGGGGAACGGGCATCCTGGAACGGCCATGAGTTTGGCACCTTTAGCGTATTTGCTCTACCAAAAGGTGATGCACGTTGACCCAAGTGACCCCCACTGGTTGGGCCGAGACAGGTTTATTCTTTCTGCCGGGCATTCTTCGTTGACGCAGTACGTTCAGCTTTTCCTGGGTGGTCTCGGCCTGGAACTTGATGATCTTAAAGCCCTTCGCACCTGGGGTTCGAAAACGCCGGGGCACCCGGAGTTTGGTCACACCGATCATGTCGAAATCACGACTGGGCCGCTGGGTCAGGGGCTTGCTGCTGCCACCGGTTTCGCTTATGCCGCTCGTTACGAGCGCGGTCTTTTTGATCCTGATGCTGCTGCAGGTTCTTCACCGTTTGACCATTTTGTGTATGTCATCGCCGGTGACGGTGACATACAAGAAGGTGTGAGCTCTGAGGCTGGTTCCCTAGCTGGTCACCAACAATTGGGAAATTTGATTGCTTTCTATGATTCCAATCAGATTTCAATTGAAGGCGAAACAGATATTGCTTTTTCCGAAGATGTTCAGGCCCGCTATGAGGCCTACGGTTGGGACGTCCACACGGTCGATTTTGGTTCAAAAAATGACTACTACGAGGATGTTGACGCTCTGATGGCAGCCATTTCTGCTGCAAAGAGTGAGACATCCAAGCCGTCTTTGATTACGATTAAGACGATCATTGGGTGGCCTGCCCCGACAAAGCAGAACACTGGCAAAATTCATGGTTCGGCTCTGGGTGGCGACGAGGTTGCTGGTGTGAAGAAAGCGCTGGGGTTCTCTCCAGACGAGTCTTTTGTGGTCCCCCCAGAGCTTTTAGAACACACACGTTCCCTGCGGGAGCGCTCTGCGGTCGAACGGGCGAGCTGGGAGAAGCGTTTTGATTCCTGGGCTGTGGCTAACCCGGATCGCGCTGTTTTGTTGCAGCGGCTTTTAGCGAAGGAAACTCCAGAGCTGGAACATGTGTTGCCCACCTTTGATGGTGTGTCTTCGATGGCCACGAGGCAAGCTTCAGGTCAGGTTATTAATGCTTTGGCTGCGGTATTACCGGAGATGTGGGGTGGCTCAGCTGATTTAGCCGACTCCAACTTGACCACAATTTCGCCGGCCGCTTCTTTTGCGCCAGCGGAGCATTCCACCTCAGATTGGACGGCCTCCCCCGACGGTCGCGTGTTGCACTTTGGTATCCGCGAACACGCCATGGGGTCGATCTTGAACGGTATAGCCCTCCATGGTCCCACCCGGCCTTTTGGCGGGACATTCCTCATCTTCAGTGACTAC
>LIAY01000132.1 GCA_001438965.1 Microbacteriaceae bacterium BACL25 MAG-120322-bin65
GGACACACCGTGGTTCTGGTCTATCCAATCCCGGAAGTGGGCTGGGAAGTTCCCCAAAGGATAAATGCGAGGGCATCGCAATCGCCGGACTCGGTGACTTCCCGCTTTCCCATCCCTCAGAAGATTCGAGAAAGACTTCTGCCTGGGCCAAACTCATGGCCCTTAGACACCCCCGTCACAACGTCCTACGATATTTATGTGAGCCGAACCCGGTCGACGTTTGATGTGCTCGATTCAATAAGTAGTGATCACATCATCCGCATTTACCCCCACAAGATTTTCTGTGAGGAGCGAGAAGGTGGGCGCTGCATGACGCATGACGACAACACCATTTTTTACACAGACGACGACCACTTATCAGCTGCGGGCGCGCGGCTAGTGACGGGTGAAATCATGGAGAAAATCTCGCACTGGGATCCCAAGCCGTAATTGGCTTGCCATTCCAAAAAGTTTCACATAGCGGCCTAAAGCAAGTGTGCTGAAGGTTTTGGGGGCTCAGATGGGGACGGTCACTTCCTCCTCTCCACCCTCTCCCCCTTACACCTGGACCTGAGGGGAATTGAGCCCCTGACCTCCTCATTGCGAACGAGGCGCTGGAGTGCCGTCAGTGTACTTCCACAGATACAAGGCGGCATAGGTCCGATACGGACGCCATGTCTCTGTCGTGGCGACAACATCGATGTCGTCACCAAAGAGCGAGCGAACGGCATTGCGCAGTCCTAAGTCACCTGGTGACCACACATCGGGATGCCCCATCCCAAACATCAAAAACATTTCAGCGGTCCAAGGCCCAACACCTTTCAAAGCCGTGAGTGCGGCGGTGATCTGCTTGTCATCCATAGCTTCGAGCTCAAGGGGGTCAAGACGACCATCAACAAAAGCTTCTGCGATTCCTATGATGTAGTTGGCTTTGGACCCAGAGATCCCATGGAGTCTGAACTCTGATACCGGCAATGCCGCAACGCTAGCGGGAGAAAAATCTTTCACTCCGCCCCGAAGCCTTGCTTCGATAGTGTCGGCTGCTTTGACTGAAAGTTGTTGGCTAATGATGGTCGAAACCAAAGTATCGAAATAAGCGCTGGGCGGTTTTGGATCTATTCGAGGTGGCTCAAACTGTTTAATGAGCCTTGCCATCACTTCACCCGATGCGGCTAAGTGAATTTTCGCTTCCTCGAGGTGCGCTCCCATTCCCTCAGGCTAGGTCAAATTAGTCACGTGGTGGGGTGGGCCTGAACAGTTGTTGGTAGTTCACGTGCCCGTTGGGTTTTCCAACGTGGCCGTGGGGGTCCTACTGTGGAAGCCATGGATTCAGATGATGTTGTCACACCGGGTATGCGCGAGCAGTTAGATTCTCCCTCATACCAAGGCCTCGCCACTTTTGGCATGCGGCCTTTCGTTACCGAAGCATCCCAACTTGATGCCCTGAAACCGGATATCGCCGTGGTGGGTGCCCCGTGGGACGGCGCCACAACGAATAGGCCGGGAGCCAGGTTTGGCCCTCGCGCACTGCGGGCTAATGCTTATGACCCTGGCACCTACCATCTCGATTTGGGGATAGAAATTTTCGATCACCTTCGCGTTGTTGATTTTGGTGACGCCATCATTAGCCATGGAATGTGGGAGAAATCCAGGCAGGCTATTTATGACCGAGTCAGTGCCATCACCACCCGAGGGATAGTCCCCGTGATTCTTGGTGGAGACCATTCAGTGACATGGCCCAGCGCCACCGCCGTGGCTGAGGCTCACGGTTTTGGCAATGTCGCCATGATTCATTTTGACGCCCACGCTGATACCGCCAATGAGATTGACGGTAATTTTGCCTCCCACGGCGCCATGATGCGCCGGCTTGTGGAATCTGGCGCTTTTCCCGGAGATCGATTCTTGCAACTCGGGCTTCGAGGGTATTGGCCTGGGGAAGAAGACCAGCAGTGGATGCGAGAGAACAACCTGAAGCATTACAGGATGCAGGAATTCTGGGAGCGAGGCGCGATGCCCGTTCTCGATGACGTCATCCAGGAAGCAAAAAAGCGAGCCCCCAAGGCATACATCTCCATTGATATTGATGTTTTGGACCCAGGTTTTGCCCCGGCAACCGGAACCCCTGAGCCCGGTGGGTTTGCCCCCATTGATTTACTGCGGATGATTCGCCGGCTCACCTTGGAGCTGGATGTTGTCGGGTTTGACGTGATGGAGATTGCTCCCGCCTACGACCATGCCGATATCACCGTCAATAATGCCCACCGGCTAATCTGGGAATTTTTTGCCGCCATGGCCGTGAAAAAGCGTGATGGAAGCTAAGCCCGCAGGGGCAGGGCAATTCCGATCACCATAAAGAGCCCACCAAAGACGTGGTTGAAGCGTTTGCCAAACCGAGCCAACACTGGCTGGATTCTTGCCGACGTGGCAGCGATCACCGTTTCGGTGATGATTTCAATGCCGACGAAGGTGGCAGCCATGATGGCAAACTGGGCGAGTAGTTCCTTCTCTGGGTTGAGAAATTGAGGCAGGAACGCAACAAAGAACAGGATGCCTTTGGGGTTGGTAACCGCCGCCAGAAAGCCCTGACGAAACAAGCGGAAGTTTTTCACCTCGGCGTGAATCGTGCCCTCGGCAATCCCCGCGGGCGGTGAGCGCCAGACTTGAATCCCCAGCCACACTAAATAGGCACCCCCTAACCACTTCAGGACAGTAAGCAGGTTTGCAGAGGCTGCCAGCAAAGCCCCGATACCAAAAAGGGACATTGCGATTATTCCCATAAAACCGAGTGCGCCGCCGGCAATAGTGAGAGCGGTTCTCCGGGTGCCATAGAGGGCTCCGTGGGTCAAAGCCAGCAAGCCATTAGGACCGGGGGTGAGGGAAAGGCCTGCGGCGGCGGCGGCGTACAGCAGCCAGGTTTCTATCTCCACCAGCACAGTATGCCCTTATCAAACCCCAAATGGGGGCCAACACGTGACCTGCACCTTCCTGTTCATTTGCGCGCGCGCCTGCGATCGCAGATTGTGTCCGGTGATCAAGTTTGGTCAACCGACTTTTTCATGAAAGGAAGTGTCTAGCGCGATGCATTACCTGCGCTTACTGAGCCAAAAAACCTATGCGAGGGGCTAACTAACCGGGGTATTGGGAGAGTAAACGACAACCAAGGGAGAGCTAAAGCAGGCTATGAAACCGCTCTCACAGTTGGTGGTTCCACAGTGAG
>LIAY01000133.1 GCA_001438965.1 Microbacteriaceae bacterium BACL25 MAG-120322-bin65
GGCGTTTGTGGGTTATCCCCTGGCTCTCGAATACTTCCCAGAAATCCTCGGAAATCTAAGTTAGCGTGTTCTTTCATGACCACACCTGAAGTTGGCGCACTCGCACCTGATTTCACTTTGCCTGGAATTACCATGGTCGATGGCCAGCCAGCCAAAGCCCATTTCACGCTCTCGGAGCGACGCGGGCACCCCGTTGTCTTAGCTTTTTATCCGGCAGATAACTCTCTTGGCTGCACTGCACAGTTGTGTAGCTATGAAGACGAATTAGATTCTTTTCGCGAACTGGGAGCTGATGTTTGGGGTATTTCCCGACAAAACGCTAAAAGCCACGAGAAATTCGCGCGCAGCAAACGCCTCGGGTTCCCTTTGCTCTCGGATGAAAAAGGGGACGCGGTCAGCATTTACGGCGTGGGCCTGATGGGTTTGGGTATTAGGCGCAGCATTTTCATCATCGACGAAAACGGTCTTCTCGCCTGGAAACACGTCAGTCTTCTGGGTATGACATTCCAGACTGCGACAACGCTCAAGCGAGAACTGGCCAAGCTTTAGGCAAAAGCCTCGATTGGTGGGCACGAGCACACCAGATTGCGATCGCCAAATGCCTGGTCGACTCGACCCACCGGCGGCCAATACTTACTGGCAACACCGGGCATTGCGGCCATCGAGTGCGAGGTTTCACCACGAAGGCGAAGGGCGCTCGGGTAGCAGGCAAGTTCTCGGGAGTAGGGGTGCGACCAATCCGTACTGGTCACTCGTGCCGCCGTGTGAGGGGCATTAACCAGCGGGTTATCCTCCGCCGGCCAGAGACCAGCGGCCACCTGATCGGCTTCTTCACGAATGGCGATCATGGCATCGATAAAGCGATCAAGCTCCCCCAAGTCTTCACTCTCTGTGGGTTCAATCATCAACGTTCCAGCAACAGGAAACGACATAGTCGGTGCGTGGAAACCATAATCGACTAAACGTTTTGCCACATCATCGACAGTAATACCGGTGGCTTGGGTCAGTGGTCGAATATCGATCACCGCTTCGTGGGCGACAAGCCCCTGATCCCCGGTATACAAAACGTCATAGTGGTCCTTCAAGCTGGTAGCAACATAGTTAGCCGCTAACACCGCAGATGCTGTCGCGCGTGCCAGACCATCAGGGCCCATCATGCGCACATAGGCCCACGGGATGGGCAAAATACTGGCACTGCCATAGGGCGCCTGCGATACGGGGGCGCCACCGTGCACCACAGTGCCCGCGTGTTCACTGCGGGCATCAAAGGGTGGGTGAACATCCATCTGTGCCATCGGGTGACCTGGTAAAAACGGGGCTAGATGAGCTTTGGCGCCCACAGGTCCAACACCTGGTCCGCCACCACCGTGGGGGATACAAAACGTCTTATGCAAATTCAGGTGCGAGACATCGCCACCAATATCGCCATAGCGGGCGTAGCCCACCAGGGCATTCAGGTTTGCGCCATCGATATAGACCTGGCCGCCGGCAGCATGCACCGCATCGGTGATGTCGCGGATGCCGTGCTCATACACACCGTGGGTGGAAGGGTAGGTGACCATCAGGGCGGCGAGGTTTTCTGCGTGCTCGGCAATTTTGGCTTTCACATCGTCGATATCAACATCGCCTCGTTCGTTACAGGCAACAACGACAACTTTCATGCCCGCCAATACGGCGCTCGCCGCATTGGTTCCATGGGCGCTTGAGGGAATCAAGCACACGTCGCGGTGGTGATCTGCGCGTGAGCGGTGATAGCCACGAATGGCCAAAAGGCCCGCATATTCGCCCTGGCTTCCGGCATTGGGCTGGAGAGACACGGAGTCGTAACCGGTCAGTTCACCGAGCCACGTTTCCAGGTGCGAAATCATCACCAAATAACCTTGGGTGTCTTCTAGGGGGGCAAAGGGGTGCAGGCCAGAAAACTCGGGCCAACTCACTGCTTCCATTTCGGTGGCAGCATTTAGTTTCATGGTGCAACTACCCAGAGCGATCATGCCGCGATCGAGTGCGTAGTCTTTATCGGCTAGGTGCTTGAGATAGCGCATCATCGAGGTTTCTGAATGGTGAGAATGAAACACCGGGTGCTCCAAATAGGAACTACTGCGCACCACATCGGCTGGCAGTGCGCTGGGCCCGGATTGACCGGTGTAATCGCTTAGTTCAAAAATCTCGGCCAGTTGTTGCTCCAGGGTCCCCTTCAGAACTCCGGTGTGCTCACCCACGGTTGTCTCATCTAAGGAGAGCGAAACAGTATCGTCATCGACCAGGTGTAATAAGACCCCGGCATCCGCAGCACGTTTCACCAGAGCTTGAGCTGCTCCGGGAGTTTTGATCGTGATTGTGTCAAAAAATTCACCGTGCACCACGTGGTGTCCGGCCGCTTTTAGTGCGGCGGCCAACCCCGAAGTTTTAGTTGCGACATCACGAGCAATCGCGCGCAGTCCTTCGGGACCGTGATAAACAGCAAACATTCCTGCCATCACAGCTAGCAGGACCTGGGCGGTGCAGATGTTGCTAGTCGCCTTGTCCCGGCGAATGTGTTGTTCTCTGGTCTGCAGGGTTAGACGGTACGCCGGGTCACCCTGCGCGTCTTTTGATACACCAATAAGGCGACCAGGCATTTGCCGCTCGAGGCCAGAACGAACAGCCAAATATCCGGCGTGAGGACCACCAAAACCCAAGGGGATGCCAAAGCGTTGGCTAGTGCCCACCGCGATGTCCGCTGCCATTTCCCCGGGAGAAATAACCAAGGTCAAGGCCAATAAATCAGCTGCCACAATGGCAAGCGCATCCTTTGCATGAATTGCTTCAATGGCTTTCGTGGGGTTCCACAAGCGACCTGAGGAGCCCGGGTATTGAATAAACGCACCGAAACATTCGGGGATATCACCTTGGAAATCTGTGGAAACAATCTCAATGCCAAGCGGCTCTGCCCGACCGGCAACAATGGCGAGAGTCTGAGCGAAAGCATCACTATCGACTAAGAAAACATTGCTCGTCGAGCCGGATGCCCGCCTCGCCAAAAGCATGGCTTCGGCCACCGCCGTGGATTCATCCAACATGGACGCGTTGGCGGTTGCCATTCCGGTTAGATCACAGACCATGGTTTGAAAGTTCAGTAGGGCCTCGAGGCGGCCCTGAGAGATTTCTGGCTGATAGGGCGTATAGGCGGTATACCAACTCGG
>LIAY01000134.1 GCA_001438965.1 Microbacteriaceae bacterium BACL25 MAG-120322-bin65
GCTGCGCCAGGCAGCTCGCAAGATTTAACCCACCCGGGGAAGGAGTACGTTGTGGCCACTGTTGGAAAACCGTCCTTTCTTCCTGACCGTTATGACGACGTGTCTCACGATCGACGCTATGTGGGCACCAGACGAAGCGCCCGGTCTTCACTCTCACTTTTTGCCCCCATCGGTATTGCCTTGGGCGCGGTCATCGTGCTGGTTGTGGGTGGCATGTGGTTTGTCGATCGAAGTGATGACTACCTAGCTCTTGATGAGGCCCAGCTTCCCGTCATTTCCGGTGATGTTTCCGATTCAGCAGACTCCGATGGTGCTATCGAGGAGCCCGTGGTCATCGAAGAGGAGCCGGTGGCTGAGGAAGTCGTGCCGGTGGAGGATCCAACCGTGATCGATACTGAGGGGCTCACCCTCACCATTTTGAACGGCACAGCCACAGCCGGTCTGGCAGCCCGAGCTAATGAGCGTCTGAGTGTGATTGGCTGGCCCGAGGCCACCGCTACTAATGCTGATTCAACGGATGTGAAACAAAGTGTCGTGGCGTATAGTGAGGCCGCCGATGAAGCCATCGCACTAGGTATTGCCCAGACTTTGGGGGTAGGGGCGGATTCCGTAGTCCAAACCAGCGCGTACCCTGGAGCACGAATCACCATAGTCCTAGGTGCCGATTACCTCGACACTGCCTCGACCTAAACATTTAGACTGCACGCAGAAATCTAGAAAGGTGTCATGTTCATGACCACACGAATTAGATCCGTTTTCGCCCTCGTCGCCGTTGCAGGTTTGGCGCTTGCCGGCTGTAGCTCCGACGCTACCGATACCGCTGATGAGGTGGCAGCAGGCGAAAGCTCCGAGGAGACCGCAGCGATTGTGGATAACGCCACTGTGGCAGCTCTCACCGGTGAGACCATTGAAGCGGGCAGCTTGGCTCGCCCTTCGCTTTCCGCCAAAATTGACAACCACCCCTCGGCTCGGCCTCAGGTGGGAATTGATGAAGCCGACATTGTCTTTGAAGAGCTCGTAGAGGGTGGCCTCACGCGCTATCTCGTCGTGTGGCACTCCGTTCTCCCCGCTGAGATTGGCCCAGTCCGCTCAGTTCGACCCATGGACCCCGAGATCGTGAGCCCCTTCGGTGGCGTCTTTGCTTATTCCGGTGGCCAGGTTCGCTTTATTCAGGCCATGCAGGAAGCTCCGGTCTATAACGCTATTCACGGCCAGCCCGACACGGAGGCCACCTTCTATCGCACCAGCGCCAAGGTGGCACCCCACAACGTGTTAGTCAAGGCACCTGAGCTGATTGCAGAACACCTAGATTTGGCGGCACCGCAAAAGATGTTTGATTATGCCGATTCGGTGGATCAGACCACGGCGGTTCTCACCGGTGACCCTTTTGCTTCGGTCAACACTCGTTTTAGTGGTTTCTCGAGCCCCACCTGGGAATGGGATGGCACGCTGGGCATGTTCTTGCGCTACCAGACCAACGGTGCCGCGGACTCCGCGTCGAGTGGAACCCAGCTCTTCGCCAATAACGTGGTGATTTTGCAGGTCGGTATCGACGTCATTGAAGATATCCCCACCACCCGCCTGGTTAACCAGGGCAAGGGTTGGATTGCGACCGGAGGGTCCATTGTGGAAATCTCGTGGTCCAAGGCAACGGCGGAATCTCCGATTGTGTTGACCACAGCAGATGGTCAAGCAGTCTTGTTGAGCCAGGGCAACACGTGGATCGAGTTGGTTCCCAACGAGAACTCCGATGTTGATGCTGGTGTCGTCACCATCAAGTAAGGCCACGACACCCGGCGGTAGCACTTGCACTCTCGGCTAGAGAGTGCCAAAATCAATTAGCACTCGTAATATGCGAGTGCCAATAGCTACGCACACGAGACGTCCGGGAGGGACGAATACCTGATGGCAAAAATGATTGTTTTTGATGAAGAGGCCCGTCGTGGTCTTGAGCGTGGACTCAACTTGTTGGCGGATACCGTCAAGGTCACGCTTGGGCCCCGCGGTCGCAACGTTGTCTTGGAAAAGAAGTGGGGCGCACCCACCATTACCAACGACGGTGTTTCGATTGCCAAGGAAATTGAACTCAGCGATCCTCTAGAAAAGATCGGCGCCGAGCTGGTCAAAGAGGTCGCCAAGAAGACCGATGATGTTGCTGGAGACGGCACGACGACTTCCGTGGTGTTGGCTCAGGCCATCGTCCGCGAGGGTCTGCGTAACGTGGCAGCTGGTGCTGACCCGATTAGCCTCAAGCGCGGTATCGAGAAGGCCACCGACGCTATCTGCACAGCTTTGCTGAAGATGGCTAAAGAGGTTGAGACCAAAGAAGAAATTGCCGCTACAGCGTCAATCTCTGCTGCGGACACGACCATTGGTGATCTCATCGCCGAAGCCATTGACAAGGTCGGTAAAGAGGGCGTTGTTACCGTAGAAGAGTCCAACACCTTTGGCACCACGTTGGAACTCACCGAAGGTATGCGCTTCGACAAGGGTTTCCTGTCGCAGTACTTTGTGACTGACCCTGACCGTCAGGAAGCCGTCTTCGAAGACGCTTACATCCTCATTGCTAACCAGAAGATCTCTGCGATCAAGGACTTGCTTCCTATCGTGGACAAGGTCATCCAGTCCGGCAAGCAGCTGCTCATCATTGCTGAAGACGTCGAAGGCGAAGCACTCGCCACCCTCGTAGTCAACAAGATTCGCGGAATCTTCAAGTCGGTTGCCGTCAAGGCTCCAGGCTTCGGCGACCGTCGCAAGGCCATGCTGCAGGACATCGCGATTCTCACCGGTGGTCAGGTCATCTCGGAAGAGGTTGGCTTGAAGCTGGAGAACATCGAACTCGACATGCTCGGTCGCGCCCGCAAGGTCGTTGTGACCAAGGACGAGACCACCATTGTGGAAGGTGCCGGCGAGTCCGATGCCATCGCAGGTCGCGTCAAGCAGATTCGCCAAGAGATCGAGAACACGGACTCCGACTACGACCGTGAGAAGCTCCAAGAGCGCCTCGCTAAGTTAGCCGGTGGTGTTGCTGTTATCAAGGCTGGTGCCGCTACGGAGGTTGAGCTCAAAGAGCGCAAGCACCGTATCGAAGATGCCGTGCGTAACGCTAAAGCCGCTGTTGAAGAGGGAATTGTCGCCGGTGGTGGCGTTGCCTTGATTCAGGCTGGA
>LIAY01000135.1 GCA_001438965.1 Microbacteriaceae bacterium BACL25 MAG-120322-bin65
CGCACCAACAATCCCTCCGCTATTGCCCTGGTTTATTTCACCTCCTGGCGAGCCAGAGCTTGACTGACTGACACCCACAGAAACCTCATCGCCATTAATATCTGTGGTGATGATGGGACATTGGGCACTGGTCCGCGAGGACTGTGAACATTCGGTCGCCTGGGCTGAGGAGGGAAGAAGAAGACTCAAGACGATCGCCAGAATTGCCACTGTGCCCGTTTTCACTAGCACGGATACACACCCCACCACTGTTCGGAACTATCAACAACAAGCTGCTCGAGGCTCTCACCCAGGAGCCAAAAAACCACAGCCTCGTTGGGACCCCAAGTGAGACCGGGCTGGCCCAAGAACTCTTCGAGCACATTCCACTCGTTGTCACCTCCCTCAAAATCCTCATAGTGAGGATGCCATTGGCGGACTATCTCTGGTGGGTTCTCGCTCTCGAGAGGCAAAACAAAAACCCCAGAGGAATCAACACAGGCGATGACGCCCACTTCGATCAGAGAATCCAGGCGAACATGTGCACTTTGCACCAACACCTTAGACAGACCTGTTCTACCCCAGGTTCGAAGTCCTTCTTGCTCGTAGTAGGCGAATCCCGCGATTTCTTCGGGTAACCACTGCGCACTCACCACGGTGGCCATCGCCTCAGGGTCTGCCCCACCGTTTTCGGTGATCTGATCAGATAGCTCGAGGTATCGCTCCACCTGCGTTTGCGCACTCACGGAGGCCCGTTCAAGGAAATCTGGGGGTAACTGGCGCGCTGGCATCGCAGTCGTCTCCAGCGTCTGTGTCAGCTCACCATCCGGTGCGATCACATCTTCTTCCACCGCCTGGCAACCGACCAGCAGAGAGACCGCCAGGACTAAACCCCATATCGATTCGCGCATGCCCACAGATTAGAAAAATCCCCGCGCCAGCATCGTTAGTTATCCACAGCAGACTTAGCTCTACCAACGCCCCCTGTCGGAGCCTTCTATCTCACTGACCTCCATTGGCTGAGCGGTTTCCAAGTGCAGACCTACAACGAGTCTTGTGAGTACTAGTTGTGATTTTTGGCGGGATGGCGTTGATCGCACCCATAAGTACCGCGAGGAAATTGCGGAAAAAGCCAGGAGCCTTAGATGCGCCAGTTCACATCAAATCGTCGAGCTGCGCTCAAGGGATTTGCCTGGCGAACCTCCTGGACTAAGGACATCTCCAGCGTTGCAAGCTTTGTTCCCAGCTCGGGGCCATCACAGCTACAGACAATTTCACCCCAGGGGTCAATGACCTGGCTATGCCCAACACCCTCGGGTTGGGGATGTCCACTAGCGATCACATAAGCCTGCGCTTCGATAGCGCGAGCACTGAGTAGCGTCTGCCAGTGCAGATTTTTGTGAGGCCCTGGCACCCATTGAGCAGGCACAACTAAGGCAGTGGCACCGGCGTCAACTAGACGCCTAGTGACTTCGGGAAAGCGCAGGTCATAACACGCCATCAGACCAAGCCGGTGCTCCCCCACGCTCACCAACGACGGCTCGCTCACTTTTGCCGGCGAAATAAAGCGGGACTCGCTGGCGCCAAAAGCGTCATAAGGGTGAATTTTCTCGCCGCTGGCCACAACCCCGGAGTGATCGATTGCAACAATGGTGTTGGTGGGCTTCTCGCCAGCTAGTCCGGAGGCCAACATTCCGGCGATAATGATCATGCCATCGTGTCGAGCGCTCATCTGGCTAAGGCCCGCAACAAACGGGCCTTCTAAACTTTCGTGCCGGCTAGCCCAATCCTCGCCCAACCCATGGGTAAAGGCCTGAGAATATTCAGGAAAAAGAATCACCCGGGCGCCGGCATCAGCCGCCGTTGCCACCAGCGGAGCCATGGCTTCCAGGTTCGCAGCCGTGGTCTCAGCTGGCGCATACTGCGCAATGGACACAACGAGGCTAGAAGACATGCTCTAAGACTAAACGCCATAACCTTCTAGAAAATGCGTAAGCCCCCTCTATGAGGGGGCTTACGGCACATGGTTGCGGGGGCAGGATTTGAACCTACGACCTCTGGGTTATGAGCCCAGCGAGCTACCGAACTGCTCCACCCCGCGGCGAATTCCTTACTCTATCACGGGTGTGGAGCCACTGTCTTACTGCTCGCTGAGCACCCATGCCCGTTCGAGCGCATCAAGCAGTCTGCTATCAGCCTGTGCGGCAGCCACAAGATCGTTAGCGCGATATGCGGCTTCGCGATCTAGCAGTGCTTGGCGGGCATCGGCAAGGGCCGCCTGGAGCCCGGTGGAAATCACGATGCCGGTATCGGGATTGCTAGTTGTGGGCTCATCCGGTGTCACCTCAGGCGCAACTTCAGGAGTCGCCCCCGTTGTGTCGGCCGGATTCGCTGGGGAGTCCGTAACGGCAGAATCCCCCGCTTGTGCTCCAGAATCTCCACCAAAGAGAGCATCGAGAGCCTCATCCAGTGTGTCCTCAAAGGCGATTTTTTCACCGAAGGAGACGAGAATCTTGCGCAGCAGCGGATATGACGTGTCTCCAGTGGAGCGCACGTAAACCGGCTGAACATAGAGCAGGCCACCACCAACAGGGAGCGTCAGCAGGTTGCCCGAAATAACTTCGGTTTGACCCTGTCGCAACAGGTTCAACTGCTGACCCACCTCGGCATCGGAGTCAAACTGCGCTTGGACCTGACCGGGGCCAGGCACGGTGGTCTGCTTGGGCAGACGCAGCATGGTGAGCTTGCCGTAGTCGGGGCCATAATCAGAATTAGCCGCAAGGTACCCGTAGAGCACGTTGCGCGATGCTTCACCAGCAGCACGCGGAATGAACGTGGTGTAGAGCGAGAAGGCTGGCTTTTCGGTGCCGGGAACCTCCATAGTCAGGTAGTAAGGAGGCTGAAGCCTGGGTGCAGCCGGGTTCGATACAGGATCGTTTGGTGTTACCCACTCGTCTTCACTGGAGTAGAAAGTTCCCGCATCCTGCACGTGGTAAGCACCCAAAATATTGCGCTGCACCTTGAAGAGGTCGGAGGGGTAGCGCACGTGGGCGAGTAAGTCGTCCGACATTTCTGACTGCGGTTGCAGAGCGGTCGGGAAAATACTCGACCAGGCTTTCAACAGTGGGTCTTCGGAATCCCACGCATACAGAGTGACCTCACCGGAATA
>LIAY01000136.1 GCA_001438965.1 Microbacteriaceae bacterium BACL25 MAG-120322-bin65
TGCCAGTTCCCGGTCTGGGCGCGTGGAACATCGCCGTGGGCTTTGGCATCATGTTCGTGGGGTTTCTGATGACTACCCGCTGGAAATAACCAGCTTCTCTAGTCACACCGATGTAATTCTCCCCAGTGGGGATAACCTGTGGATAACTTTCCTAGAGCAGGACGCCCAGCACTGTGGCTGCAACAAGTCCAGCTCCCACGAGCACCAACTGTGTCCGGCGAGCGCGCGAGCGATCTCCTTGGCGTGTGCGCACCAGTATCCAGGCCACCAGTGCCCCTGTCACGACGCCACCTACGTGGGCCTGCCAGGAAATGCCCGGCACGATAAATCCCATGGCGAGGTTTAGCGCTAGAACGATCACCAACTGGCGATTGGCTCCCCCAAAGGAGCGCTGAATAACAAACAAGGCGCCGAAGAGACCGAAGATCGCCCCGGATGCCCCCACTACTGCCGTACTCGGTGCCAACCACAACACGGCGAGGGATCCACCAAATCCGGAAAGCAAAAATAGGGCCACAAATCGCCCTGGGCCAATGAGGCGCTCCAGCAGGGTGCCCAAAATATAGAGCGAGTAACCGTTGAAAAGAACGTGAAATATTGACGAGTCAGAATGGACAAAAACTGCGGTCATCATCCGCCACGGTTCCAAAACCGTCAGTGGGGGCCAATAGGCTGCCCATTGTGTCAGGGCCCCACCGCTGAGGAACTGTGCCACATACACCGACACGATGATGCCTAAAAGAACATAGGTTGCTCGGGGCTGAAAACGTTCCCCCCCAGCGCGGGATGACCTAGCCCCTAACAGTTTCGCGGGTTTCCCTAAAGCCTTATTCCCACCGGCGCACTCCGGGCAGTGCACACCGACCGCGGCAGAAACTTGGCATTGCCCACACACTGTTTTGCCACAGCGTTGACAGAGCACATAGCTTTCTCTATCCGGATGGCGGTAACAAAAGCCATCGCCATTACGACCCTCGGTCGTCACTAGATAGCGGTAACACTCACGTGAGAAATGATGACTGGGCTGTGGGGTCGATCACTGCCATCAGTGTCAAGGCCTTCGATTGCACGCACAACTTCCTCGGACGCCTCATCCGTCACCACGCCGAAAATAGTGTGGTTACCCTGGAGCCAAGTTGTCGGTCCGGTGGTAATGAAGAACTGGCTGCCGTTGGTGCCTTGGCCGCCACGCTTACCTGCGTTTGCCATAGCGAGCACGTAGGGCTTCGTGAAATCCAGTTCGGGGTGAATTTCATCATCAAACTGATAACCCGGTCCGCCCATGCCTGTTCCTGCTGGGTCGCCACCTTGAATCATGAAGGTCGGGATGATGCGATGAAAAACAACGTCCTGATAAAGTGCCCCTTCACCCTTTGCGCCGGTTGATGGGTCTTTCCATTCGCGCTCGCCGTTCGCCAAACCAACGAAGTTGTCGACAGTCTTGGGCGCATGGTTGCCATAAAGGCCCAAGTTAATATCGCCGTGGTTGGTGTGCAGAGTCGCGGTGTGAGTATGCATAGTCATAGCTACATTCTGCCAGGTGGAACTAAGAGAGCGCTCCAGAGAATTGCCCAGGAATTTCTTACCGGTATCTGAAATAATGGAAACCGACAGCAGGAAAAGGGGCACCGTCATGGATCGTAGAAGCCAACGCGAATTCAACCGTCTTTCTCGTGAAGCAGCGTATCTTTGGGAAGAAGGGCGCGATGTTCTTTCCCACGCGAAAAATGTCGCGCGTCATGCCTCTCGCAGCGCCAGCGACCTTGCTAAGCGCGAAATGCTGCCCCTAGCCCACGACGCTTACCGAGACAGAATTGAACCAGTTCTCTCAAGAATCCCTTGGACGAAGGCAGTTCCCATGACAAAGTCCACGAATCCTTTTGTTTACGTCCTCATGGCCATTGGCACGATTGCCCTTGCCGTCATTGGCTACGCAGCCTGGCAAACATTGCGCGCAGATGATGAACTATGGGTCGAAGAGAACGATGCTAACTAGCTCTACATGCCTTTGGGTTTGAGATAACGCTGGGCCACAGCGCCCAGGAAATCAAAAACCAGGGCCATAATGGCGACCAACACCGCACCGATCAAAATCGCAGGGCTTCGATCAAGCTTGAGGCCGGAGTTAATGGTTTCACCTAAGCCGCCGCCGCCAACTAAGAAGGCCAGTGCGGCCATACCGATGTTGATCACGATCGCGGTTCGGATACCGGCAATGATAATCGGCACTGCCAGTGGTAGTTCAATTTCAAAAAGTACTTGGCGTTTGGTGTAACCCATTCCGCGACCGGCCTCAATAACGGCCTGATCAACCTGTTCCAACCCCACAATCGTGTTGCGCAAGACAGGCAAGAGGGAGAACACCGCCAAAGCCATAATGACCGTGTTGATTCCAGCCCCAAACCACGAAAAGAAGATCACAATGAGACCATAGGCGGGGAGTGCCTGAGCGAGCCCCAAAGTATCCACCAGAAAGTTCTTAAGTCGTGGCAAACCTCGCCTGGTCACCGCAATACCAATGGGTATGGCCACAATTATGACCAACGCAGATGAAGCAAATCCAAGAATCATGGTTTGCACCAACTGGTTCTGAATCTTTTCCGGAGCCAAAATTGCTGTCGTGGTGCCATCGATGTCGGAATACAGCCAGACCGCACCGCCCACCACTGCCAAAAGAAAGGCAAAAACGGGCGCTACGATGAGATCCAGCCGCTCAGCTAGGTTGCCTCGACTCACCGCGGACGGCGTTACGACGCTCATGATTTAGCGGACCCACTCGAATCACTAATGATTAGTGACGCCAAGCTCTCGATACTGCAACACCCCAGGTATTTGCCGCTTCGGTCTACCACGACTGCCATTCCCACCGATGATTGCAACATCACTCCCAGCGCGTCCTGGAGCGTATCTTCAGGCTGGAGGTCGATCGTAATCGGCTTACCGCTTTTTTCAATCGGTTGGGTTGTTCGATTAAGCGATGACTCGCTAATCCACCGCAGCGGTCGGTGGTCTTTATCCAAGAGCACCGCAGTTTTTTCGAGGGAATTCTCTAAGACTTTGAGAGCTTCATCACGCAGCACC
>LIAY01000137.1 GCA_001438965.1 Microbacteriaceae bacterium BACL25 MAG-120322-bin65
AATCGCTGGTGTTTTGGGGACCCTAGTCGCTTTTGCCCTGAACCGGCATGATTTCTTTGGAAAAAGCACGATTAACCTGCTGGTAGTGCTACCGATTGCCCTCCCCGGTGTCGTCACAGGTGTTGCCTTCTCTAACACCTACTCAAACTTTCTCTCCCCCCTTGGCATCGATATTGGATATTTTGGGCTGATTGTTTCTCACGCCACGTTTTGCATCGTCATGGTTTTCAACAACGTTTTTGCTCGGTTGAAGCGCTTGAATCCCAATCTCCAGGAGGCATCCATGGATTTGGGGGCTGGTTTATGGGAAACCTTTCGTCTCGTGACGTTTCCCCAGTATCGATCCGCTTTCATTGCTGGCGCACTTCTCGCCTTTGCGCTTAGTTTTGATGAGGTTTATGTGACAATCTTCACTGCGCCACCAGGGGTTGATACGTTACCGCTTTGGATTCTCAAAGAAATGGCCAGACCAAACCAGGCCAGTGTGGTCAACGTGGTTGCCACGGTGGTAATCCTGTTGTCCTTGATTCCTGTTTATATCTCTCAGCGCCTTGCTCGTGATGATGATCTCCTTTAGGAATGTTTCTTCTGGGACGGGTATTGTGTGGTGATGGCGACAAACAATCACCTCTCCAGAAAAAGCCTCGTTCCTGCTCGCTGGGCGGAGGGAATGGAAGATGTGTTCCATGTTGTGCTCGGCATTTTTCTCTTTGGTATTGCCGTCGCGGCGCTCATTTATAGCGTTATTCGGGTCTTTACGACCTCACCGTTTTTTCCCACCGGGATGATTCAGGCGATTAACGACGTTTTGTTTATTGTGATCATTTTGGAAATTCTTCGTACCATCATCGCTCGATACACCGATGGTGTCTTTCAGCTGCAGAACTTCTTGATTATTGGCATCATCGCTGCGGTGCGTCACATTCTCACCGTCGGAGCATCGTTAACTTTGGGCGCGGAAAAGCCCCAAGTTAGTTTCGAGAAGGCTGTTACCGAACTTCTGGTGAGCGCAGGCATCGTTGTTGCTCTCGTGTTTGCGATCTTCCTATCCCGCGTTAGCGACATCGCCATAACTCGGGCTTCACCACAGAAATAACTCCGACTGCTGGATGGTGTGCTTCCCGCGGGGTGTTTCTAGACTCAAGTCGACGGGGCTGGTCTAGTTTGAGCAAAACAGCCACTAGGGCCTCTCAAGGGCGCTGCTAGCGATTCGCGTGAGTTCGATCGAGGTCTTGGATGACGTATTCCAAGAGTTTGCGGCCCGAATCCGAGGCGGTAGCAATGTCGGCGCTGTGAATTTCGATGTTGTGCAGTGACTGCAGGCGCATCACGTCACCACCGACATGTTGGTTGGGAAAAATTCCGGCAAAACCAAACGAGAGCCCCGCATCGCAAGCATCTAGGACAATTTCAGTCCGAGGGTCCTCCAGCGAAAAGTCTGCGTAAACCGCGTCTCTACCGACTACTTCAACAAGATGCGCTCGAGTGCTATCGAGCACATCTAAAAGGTCCCAGCCCGGTTCGATCACAGAAATGGTGGCCAGGTTGTGGTCATCTTTCTCGTGAACAACAATGTGAGATTTCTCAGACACGCTGGTACTCGGTGGAGCGATTGCTACCTCGCCGTGAATTCCACTGGCGGCGACGATGGATTCAATGACATCACGGTGTCGCTGGGGGGCATATATCGGCCGGGGTTGCCCATCATTTGTTTTGAGATAAAACAGGGCCACAGACTCCCGGTGGGGTTTGCGGTCAACGGCAGCATTGTTGGTGACGCTATCGGGAATCCAGCCGAGTAAAAACCCTGTTTCCACTGCACCAAGATCGACATTGGCCTTCTGGCTGTAGGGATGAGCTGCCGTGGCTTCACTAAAAATTCCGAAATACCCAGCAGAGCTAGCCCACGCAGCAGCGAACTGTTTCAACCGGGTAAAGAGATGATGGCCTCGAGCTGCTTCGGTGACTACGGCGACACCGGCGTGCACGACCGATACGACTCCGTGCTCCATCATTAACGCCACGTGTCCTATGGCGGTCCCGTCTGGCAGGCGTCCAATCGTGCTTTTCATTTGCCCAGAAGAGATGCGCCGGGCAATTTCCTCTTCTTGGTAGACCCACTGTGCGTCATAGGAGCCTTGATAAACTTCGGTAACTAAGCCGACCAAAACGTGCGAATCGACCGCGTCAAGAAACGAAATCTCCACATCATGGTGGGGTTCTTCTGGCGCCAAAACTTTTTTGGTGGCGTCTGGTTTCATCGCTTTAGAATAGAGCCCATCTATCCCAAAATGTCAGCGAGCTCTAACCACCGGCTTTCCATTGATGTCATCTCCGCCTCAAGTGCCTGTCGGGAGCCGGAAAGTTCCTTCAGGTTTTCGTGATCGGCGTGGTCAGCGGCTAGCAGCGCTTGGTCTAAATCTTCAATCTTCGCGGCGATGGTGCCCATTTTTCGCCCAAGGCTTGCGTGTTCTTTCTGGGCAACGCGATGCTCATTGCTCCCGGGCCGCAGCCCGGGCTCCTTTGCAGAGAGGGTCGCAGCGTCGGCGCTGACGCCGTGGCCGGCAAGATCGGCAACACTGGCGGGAGAGCGGTCGTGTTGTAGTTGCAAGTACTGGTCAACACCTTGGGGCAAATGACGAAATACACCATCGATGATCGCGTATTGCTGGTCAGTTACGCGCTCCATCAGGTAGCGGTCGTGGGAGACAACAACCAAGGTGCCGGGCCAGGTGTCCAGTAGGTCCTCCATGGCGGCCAGCATGTCGGTATCCAGATCGTTGGTGGGCTCATCGAGCAGCAACACATTGGGCTCTTCAAGCAACTGCAACAGCAACTGCAAGCGGCGGCGCTGGCCCCCGCTAAGTTCAAATACCCGGGCTGAAAGGTGAGCGGAGGTGAAACCTAGGCGTTCCAGTAACTGAGCCGGGGTGAGATCTCCTCCGGCTGAATGGTAGGTGGTGCGCTTTCTGGCGATCACCTCGCTGACGCGGTCGTTCCTAATCTCATCCAGGCTGGCCAGGCGCTGGTCTAGTACTGCCAGTTTCACCGTGGCGCCTCGAC
>LIAY01000138.1 GCA_001438965.1 Microbacteriaceae bacterium BACL25 MAG-120322-bin65
ACGCCACTCATGCATCCTCCTCAGTAAGTGAGAGCTTGTTACGGATTTGCTCAGTCAAGGATTTCACTAAACCGGGGTCAGGGATGTGAGAGACCACATCGAGCAGGAAGCCCATGACCACAAGTCGGCGAGCGTCCAACTCTTCAATACCTCGCGACTGAAGATAAAAGAGTTGTTCGTCATCAAAACGGCCAGTAGCACTGGCGTGACCAGCTCCAGCGATATCACCAGTTTTGATTTCCAAGTTAGGAATGGAATCAGCCCGGGTACCTTCACTCAGCACCAGGTTACGGTTTTGCTCATACGAGTCAGTACCGATCGCATCGGCACCGATGAGAACATCGCCCACCCACACTGTTCGTGCCCCTGCGCCATGGAGAGCGCCCTTGTAGGAAACGCGTGAAACCGTGCGGGGCCCCTGGTGGTGAACATAAACGCGGGATTCAAGATGTTGGGTGGCATCGGCGAAATAGGCCCCCCAGAGGTGACCTTGTGCTTCAGCCCCGACCAGCTGCGTGGTGGGGTTGACGATGACGACGTCCCCTCCAAGGGAGACCACAATGTGGGTGAACACCGCTCCGGTGGCCACAGTGGCGTTGTGGGTCGCGTAGTGGATCACACCATGATTCCAGTCTTGGACGAACACCGCTTGGAGCTTGGCGCCCTCCATCACATCAAACTCAACGGTTTCGCCCAGTAGAGCATCGCCAGTGGAAGTGAGAATGAAAATCGCTTCAGCGCGCGGATGAACCCGAATAATCATGTGGGCACCACGAGCGGCGGATCCCAAGCTGGAGCGCGAAAAATGCAACGCCTGAGAGTGGGTGCCCTCGATATCGACTACGGCGACGTCGCTGACGCTACTCCAAGCATTGGCCGAGAGCCGATCCTCTGGCATACCGGCGACTCCCCTGCCTGACTCGCCCGGTGTCGGCCAGCTCAGCGTCACTCCAGAAACTTCGGGTGCCTCGATGACGTATGAGGACCCATCCAGTACGCCATCGATGAGGGGCCGAAGTTTAGCCACGGGGCTCAGACGCCACTGGGCTTCTCTCCCTGTGACTGGCCCAAAAGATTCAGGGTCCTCGGAGCTAGCGCGTTCCGAGCGGGTTTGGACCGGAATATCGCTGAGCTCATTCGAATAATGCGACCCCACCTTGGCGGGCTCGCTCGTTGCACTCTTTGTCATTTAGCCGACAGAGCCTTCCATATTCATTTCAATAAGTTTGTTGAGCTCTAGTGCGTATTCCATGGGCAGCTCGCGAGCGATGGGCTCAATAAAGCCACGGACGATCATCGCCATCGCCTCATCTTCGGCCATTCCACGACTTTGCAGATAGAACAGCTGTTCTTCACTGACTTTGGACACCGTCGCTTCGTGACCAAGCTGGACATCATCGACTCGAATATCAATCGCTGGGTAGGTGTCGCTGCGGGATATCGAGTCCACGAGCAACGCATCACATCGAACGGTATTGGCCGAATGGTGGGCGCTGGGGTCCATGCGCACCTCACCGCGATAGGCGGATCGTCCGCCACCTCGGGCAATGGACTTCGAGACGATCGAGGAGGTCGTGTAGGGCGCCATGTGAATCATTTTGGCCCCGGCATCTTGGTGCTGACCAGGACCAGCGAAAGCTACCGAGAGAGTCTCGCCCTTAGCGCGCTCCCCCACCAGGAATACCGAAGGGTATTTCATGGTGACCTTGGAACCCAGGTTCCCATCAATCCATTCCATGGTGGCACCCTCGTGGGCAATAGCCCTCTTGGTGACCAGGTTGTAGACGTTGGTGGACCAGTTCTGGATGGTCGTGTAACGAACGCGGGCGTTTTTCTTGACAATAATTTCCACTACGGCCGAGTGCAGCGAATCCGAGGAATACACCGGAGCGGTGCAACCTTCGATGTAGTGAACGTAGCTACCCTCATCAGCGATAATCAGGGTTCTCTCGAACTGACCCATGTTCTCGGTGTTAATCCGGAAATAGGCCTGCAGAGGGATATCAACGTGCACTCCGGGTGGAACATACACAAATGATCCACCTGACCATACGGCCGAGTTAAGAGCAGAGAACTTGTTGTCACCAGAGGGAATAACGCTGCCGAAATACTCAGTGAAAAACTCTGGATGCTCGCGGAGCGCAGTGTCTGTATCCAGAAAAATTACGCCTTGCTCTTGGAGGTCTTCGCGAATCTGGTGGTAGACCACTTCGGATTCGTATTGGGCCGCTACACCAGCGACAAGACGCGAGCGCTCAGCCTCGGGGATACCCAATCTTTCGTAGGTTGCCCGAATTTCCTCGGGAAGGTCTTCCCATGTTTGTGCCTGGCGCTCAGTGGAGCGAACAAAGTACTTGATGTTGTCGAAGTCAATTCCTGAGAGATCAGCACCAAAAGTGGGCATGGGCTTCTTAGCGAAAAGGGCAAGAGCCTTCAGCCGGTGGTTCAGCATCCACTCCGGCTCGTTCTTGAGTGCTGAAATCTCACGCACGGTTTGCTCTGAAAGGCCACGTTTGGCAAGAGCTCCCGCTTTATCTTCATCGTGCCAACCGAATTCGTAGTTGCCAAGACTGTCTAGTTCGGGTCGATTGAGTAGTACATCAGACATAGTCCTCATCCTCACTCAGTAGCTCGTTTTGTTGGGTTTCAGGCCCTACCAGGGTTCTGTCTTCTACACTCTCACGTAAGAGCTCCGAGCGAGGTGTGAATACCACCAAAATAAGGGCCCAAACCAGTGCGCTTGACTCCCTAGTATACCGCCGTAGCTTGCTCATCGAAAGGTCTGAACCCGTGAAAACACTGTGGAAATGGCTCCCTTCGGCCGTGGATCTGAGAGTTCGTGTGGCTGCCTGGGCTTCGTTAGTCAGCCAAATTCTGATCATTGGAACTGGCGGCGCTGTTCGCCTGACGGGTTCCGGACTGGGATGCCCCACCTGGCCCCGCTGCACTGAAGACTCGCTCATTTCGACACCGGAAATGGGTATCCACGGGATCATTGAGTTCGGAAATCG
>LIAY01000139.1 GCA_001438965.1 Microbacteriaceae bacterium BACL25 MAG-120322-bin65
GCAGGGATGGCTGCCGGGTCCCCATCCCGTGGGTGAAAGATGCCACAGCATTTGGGTTTAACGATTCCGGGAAGACCTGGTTACCTCAACCCCCTAGCTTTGGTGCACTTTCGCGTGACCAGCAAGAGGGAACCGAGGGTTCCACTTTGGAGTTGTATAAGAAACTCTTGGCTCTTCGATCAAGCCTCCGACTTGGCACAGGGGCTGTGGAATGGCTGCCAGGCTATGGAGACTCCATCGTCGCATTTACGAACTGTGGCATCGCCGTGATCGCTAATGCGGGTGACGCTGAGGTTGCCTTGCCAGACGGCGAGCTTCTGATTAGCAGCGCACCACTGAGCGGGCATTCTCTGCCGCCAGATACGACTGCGTGGGTCAAACTCGCTGACTAGAAAGCGTTGGCTTTAAGCCACGTGAAGGGGTTGACCTTCTCATCCTCGATGCGAATTTCGAAATGAAGGTGAGGGCCGGTCGAGACACCAGTGTTACCGACCAGCCCAATAAATTCGCCGGCTCTAATCTTTTCTCCCTCTTGTAAAGGGCTGCTGCCTCGCTGCATGTGGGCGTAAACCGAGGTTACGGTCTGTCCGTTGATGTTGTGCTCGATATAAACAAATTGACCGTATCCGCCACCATATTTGGATTCTACGACCACGCCATCAGCTATGGCGAAAATAGGAGAGCCCCTTCCTGGGATGAAATCCACCCCGCGGTGCTGGCTCGAACAATAACGACACGGTGCGACCCGGTCACCATAGCCTGAGCTGATTGGAACCGCCGTGGGGAAAGGCCACCTAATCGGCCCGATCCCACTGGTGGAGTAAGAAAAGTTTCGAGTTCCATACTGTGCCCTCAAAACTTCGGCAAACGAGGTCACACTCCAGGATTCGCGCTGAACACCCACTTGAATCGCTTCCGAGCTCGCCACAGTAAAGGATTGAGCGTTGGATTGAGCCTCGTCCCCACTCATCCCAGAATCCAGAGCCGGACTAATCTCAGTTGACCCATAGAACAGGTTGACAGGGAGCGAAACTCCGATAAACAACAACCCGGTGGCAAGAATGGTTCCCCAGCTCGCCACGCGCCGACCCACACCGGGTTTGTCCGCAACGGCAGCAGGTGCCGCTCTGACCGACTCCGCGCTCCCCTTAGCCGCTCCATTCGGAGTCAGGGCAACATGAAAAGAGGTCTCTTTGTTTGACCGAGTCTTGCTGATTGCAGGTTTGACTGTTGCTTTAGGGGCGTGAGACGAACCTTGGGCGCGCTCGATTTCTTTCAACTGGCGCCGTGTTAACGGTGCTTCGGGGGTGGAGCGACCATCGCTCATTGACTCACCTCCACCCTTAATAACCGTGTTGCTTGTCTTACGCGAGCGCATCTACGCCCGCCACAGAATATCTCTACACTCTAGGGAGCTTGCGCTAAAAGTAACAGCTTGCCTAACCTAGCCGACCTCGGGATGTCACTCCAAACCCCACCCTGGTATCTCTGAAAGTAGTGTGTCACCCTGTAGGGCAACAATCCTTGACTTTAGCTGGGCGACAAGCTCAGGGTGGCCAGCAAAAAGTCCCTCTCGGCCCGGTGGTTGCCCCCCTAGGCCTTCAATAACACCCCCTGCTTCGGTCACAACAAGCTCACCCGCCGCATGATCCCAGGGCATCAGGGTCCGCTCAAAATAGACATCGACTCGTCCTGTGGCCACGGAGGCAAGATCAAGCGATGCGGTGCCAAACCTTCTAATGTCCCGAAATTCAGGTAGCAGCTCGGCGATAACACGAGCCTGCTCTCGGCGCATGGCTGAAGAATAAGCAAAACCTGTTGCCAGTAGCGCCAAGTTCATCGGCGGTGGGCTAGAAATCTGCAAGCGCTGATCCCCAAGGTAAGAACCCTCCCCCCTGGCAGCACTAAACATTTCACCGGTAGCAGGGTTGAAAATAGCTCCCGCCTCAACCTGCCATGCTCCAGGTTTAGCCTCCCCGGTAACAGCGGCGATGCTCACTGCGTAATGGGGAATGTTGTAAAGAAAATTGACGGTGCCATCAATGGGGTCAACCACCCAGGTCACTCCTGTGGTCGACTCCCGCGCCTTTCCTTCTTCTCCAAGAAAACCATCACCCGGGCGAAGCTGCCCTAAGCGCTCAAAGAGGAGTTCTTCGGATTCTTTATCCACGGCGGTGACCACATCTACGGCACTGGATTTTGTCGCATGAACTTCAACATGGCCAGCTCGGGCTGCAGCAATATGCTCGCCGGCTTCGCGGGCGAGCATCGTTGCAACCTGAACCAACGTTTGCGACATTTTGTGGCGAGTGAGGGATTCGAACCCCCGAAGGCTAAGCCAGCTGAGTTACAGTCAGATCCCTTTGGCCGCTTGGGTAACTCGCCATGCGCTCCCGACCGGTGTATTCACCAATCGGGTGCGCGTGTACCAGGATATAGGTTTTTGTCACAACCCTCACACCATCAACAGGTGAGACGCTCGGCCTTTCTGGCTACCATGGTGAAATGGCTGATTCAACATTTGACATTGTGAGCAAAGTGGACCCGATGGAGTTAGATAACGCGGTCAACCAAACACATAAGGAACTCTCGCAGCGCTACGACTTTAAAGGCGTCGATGCCAGTATCGAAAGCTCTTCTACCGGTATCACGTTGCAGGCCAATAGCGAGGAACGCGTCAAGGCAGTGCTCGATGTCTTGCAGTCCAAATTGGTGAAGCGAGGAATTTCGCTCAAAAGCTTGGATATGTCGCAACCTAGTGCTTTTGGCAAGGTCTATCGCATGTCTGGCGCGCTCAAAATGGGAATCCCCAGCGATCAGGCAAAAAAAATCACCGCTCTCATTCGTTCCGATGGGCCGAAGTCCGTGAAATCTCAGATCCAAGGCGATGAGGTCCGGGTGAGCTCGAAAAGCCGCGATGATTTACAAGAGGTAATGTCGCTGCTCAAAGGTGCAGATTTAGATATTGACGTCCAA
>LIAY01000140.1 GCA_001438965.1 Microbacteriaceae bacterium BACL25 MAG-120322-bin65
CCCGCCGGTCGCGATAAGAACAATCCTCCCCAGCTTGCGGTGAATGAGCCCTACAAGACTCACCTTGCTTACGTCAAAGAGCGTCGTACAGAGAGCGAAGCTAAGCAGATTCTGGATGACGCCTTGCTGAACCTGCGCACCAAAAAGGGCCGCACCTAACCCATCAGCGCAGCTAAGAGCTTCGCTTTACCCGCTGAATTAACACTCAGGCTACATACGCTCTGTCCGCTCTCGGCGAGCACGTGGGCATCGCCGTGTGCCTGGGCAAGAATCAACGTACCAAAATCAAAGTCTCGACCAGGTATGGCAATACTCGCTTCAGGGATTTCGATGATCTGAAGAAATACACCCTCTTTTGCGCCACCTTTGTGGAACTGGCCTGTCGAGTGCAAAAAGCGCGGTCCGAAGCCCAGGGTCACCGGGCGCTGGGTGCGCGTCTCGAGTGCTTCGCGCACAGCACTCCATGCCCCTCCCTTTGACTGGTTACCAAATACGCATAGCGCAAGATAAGAATGCTCCCCGAGCTTTCCAAGAAGCTCAGTGATGGCCTCTTCGAGCGTGGCCAGGGTCCCCTTGGTTGAGTAACTCGACCACACCGAGACACCGTTAAGGAGCACTTCTTGGCGGTGTGTGACCTCGGTTGCGTCCAATAACCCTTTAGCAGCGATCTTCGCACTTTCGACATTGGGCTGATCAAACGGGTTCACCCCCAGCAGCTGACACGCCACCGTGGTGGCGAACTCCCAGACCATCATCTGCTCGCCCAGTGACCCACTAATCTCGATCGCGGACCCAGAGCCTGGGTGGCCGATACGGAGGCAATCCGAGAGATCAACCAGTGTTGAACCAACCAGTCTTGAACCAACCAGTGTTGAATCAACCACAGGCAAAAGCCCGGAGCCATTCTTACCCGTGGACTCTGCCACTAATTGCTCAATCCAGTCCCCAAAACCGGGCAAATCAGCCCAGGAACCAAGAAGCAGCTTGTTCACCTGCGGGTGCCCGGTGGCAATGGCGGCGCCTAAGACAAGCGCGGGGTTTGTGATGGTGTTATCGACACAGAGGGCTCGCGCCTTTTCCGCCTCCAGAATCAGCGCGTGAATGTCGACACCGCAAAGCCCAGAGGGCACCAGTCCAAACGGGCTCAGCGCGGAAAAACGACCGCCAATGCTCGGATCTCCCAGAAAAACCTGGTAGCCGGACTCAAGTGCTTGGTGATGCAGCGGTGAATCCGGATCTGTCACCACAACCATGTGCTCGCGTGGCTTTAGGTCCTGATCCGTTAACGCTGCTTCAAAGGCGCGCCTGGCCGAATCAGTTTCCAACGTTCCACCCGATTTGGAGGCCACCACAACAACAGTGTTGGAAAGGTCTCCTTGTAAAAGGGGAGCTAACTGGTCGGGGTGAGTGGAATCGACAATGTGCACATTCGTCTCTAGGCCAGAAACAGCAGCGTGAGCGGCCATGACCTCTGGGGCTAGCGAGGAGCCGCCCATGCCACACAGGATGACTCGGTTGATTCCTCGCCTAGCGAGCGTCTCGCGAAGCTCTAGGACCTCCGCCACCAACGGTTCCCAGCGAAGAGGAGAAGTTATCCACCCAAGGCGAATTGATGCCTCAGCTTCGGCCTCAGACCCCCATAGGGTCGCATCTTGTGAGGCAAGGGAAAAAATGAAACCTGATGCGACTAGCTGCGCCAGCTTGGGCGCAACGCGAGTGGAAAGTTCCCCTTCCAACACAACGCCGAGCGTTGGCGCATAGCTCATACCGAGTTGTCCATAGCCTCAGAAACGGTGGTGAGGAGTTCCTGCCAGGAGGTGATGAATTTTGCAACACCCTCGGTTTCGAGTGCCTCTGTCACCTCGGTGATTGAGATGCCCACGGCTTCGAGACCAGCCATAGTCTCTCGCGCACTATCGAAAAAGCCCTGCACCCGGTCGCCGTTGACACCGCCGTCACTTTCCGTCGCGAGAAGTGTCTTTTCTGGCATGGTGTTGACGGTGTGCTCGGTGGCGAGTTCCACTACGTAGTAGGTCGCTGGCAGGCTGGGATCTTTGACCCCCGTGGATGCCCATAATGGCCGCTGGGGGTTCATCCCCTGGGTTGTGAGTTCGCTGGCTTTCGCACTCGAATGGCGTTGGGTGAAGAGTTCATAGGCCAGGCGGGCATTAGCGACCGCTGCCAACGAGCGCATCGCAAGAGCCTGGTCGGTGCCGATTGCCTGCAGCAGCGGATCAATCGCGGTGTCGACCCGGGAAACAAAGAATGATGCCACCGAATAAATGGTGGAAATATCGACCCCGGCGCTCACTGCGCCACTGATGCCAGCAAAATAGGCCTCCTGGACTTCGGCGTAACGCTCCAAAGAAAAAATCAGTGTGACGTTCACGCTGATGCCCTGGGCGATAACATCCGTAATTGCGGGAAGTCCAGCCTTCGTGGCAGGAATCTTGATCATCAGGTTTGCCCGGTCAACTTGTTTCCATAAGTCCACCGCTTGGGCAATGGTTCCCTGCGTATCGTGGGCAAGTTCTGGTGACACTTCAAGCGATACTCGCCCATCGAGCCCACCGGATCGTTCAAACTCGGCGTGGAGTAGATCGCATGCGCCCTGCACGTCAGAAACCATGATCGAAAAGACTGCCTGCTCGGCGGAGAGCCCTTGTGCTTTCAGCTTCGCGATATCAGTGGCATACGAAGCGCTACCAGCGACGGAGCCCGCAAAAATGGTCGGGTTGCTCGTCACCCCCACCACATGATGGGTGTTCATGAGCTCCGCTAGGGAGCCGGATGTCAGCCGATCTTTGGAGAGATCATCGAGCCAAATACTGACACCGAGGTTTTGTAACTCGGCTGTGGGGGAATTTGTCATGACACGCTCTCTTTCACCTGGGCTAGGGACTTGTGTGCAGCAGCAACCACAGCATC
>LIAY01000141.1 GCA_001438965.1 Microbacteriaceae bacterium BACL25 MAG-120322-bin65
AGCTCGGGTTCTTTATTGCTTTGACCTCTGGTCAGCAACGGTGGATTAAAACCCTCAGGCTCAACCACTTCGAAGTCTTAGCTGAAGAAAAGACCGGCGTTGTAGTTGCCGAGCAACCGCTCTAGCTGCTAGCTCACCTTTTTCAAAATCTATCTGAACGATGCGCCTCTCAGCGCTGTTCCGGGGTAGTTGGGCGATCGCTAGTTCTTATCCGCAGGGTTTGGTCCGGTCCGGTAGTCGCGGTCGAACCCGTTTAGTTCCTTCAGGACGTCTTCTGGCAGCACTAAATCAGCTGAAGTAAGGTTTTCCTCTAATCGTTTACGGCTGCTTGCTTTTGGAATCACGCTCACTGCGGAACTTAGTTGCCAGGCCAAGACAAGTTGAGCAATCGAGGCTCCCACTCTCTCTGCCAAGCTAGCCAGTCGGGAGTCTGCGAATACCTCCGCGCGGGCAAGTGGCCCCCATGCCTGTGATGCAATGCCGTGTTTGGAATGATACGTGAACAACTCTTGCTGCTGCAGATAGGGGTGGCGTTCTACCTGGTTTATCACGGGGAGGCTCCCAATTTCTTGGCGCAGACGTTCAAGGTAATCGATGTGAAAGTTACTGACTCCGACATTCTTGATCAGGCCGTCTTGTCGCAACAAGAGCATCTCTTGAAAACTTGCGACGTAGAGGTCGCGTTCGGGAGCTGGCCAATGAATCATGTAGATGTCCACCGAATCCAGCCCCAGCCGATCCAATGACCGTTTGAGCGCATCTTGAATACCGGTGGGGCCAAGCTCATCAATCCACGCTTTGCTCGTCACCGTAAAATTGGACCGATCGAGACCGCTGTTACTCAGGGCCGCTCCCAGTTGAGCCTCGTTCCCATAGTTGCTTGCGCAATCAAAGTGCCGGTAGCCAACATCGAGGGCTTCCTCCACCAGTGCCTGAGTGGATTCCACGGGCACTTTAAAGAGGCCAAGCCCGATTCTGGCTGGAGTGAAAGAGTTTGTCATGGGTGCTTTCCCTTGGACTTAGTCCACCGGTGGCCAGGTTGGAATGGCGCCCTTGCCCGAAGGGAAGCGAACGTTCTTTGACCGCACGAACTCGTGAAGTGTTTCAATAGCATTCTCTCGACCAAAGCCGCTGCCCTTGACGCCACCGAAAGGTGCGCCGAGGAAAGACCGACGCATGTAGTTGTTCACAAAGACCATGCCGACTCGAAGCCGCCGTGAAAGCTTCCAGGCCTGGTCTTCATTTCGGGTCACGATGGCCGCTGTCAGTCCATATTCACTGTCATTGGTGATTCGGATCGCCTCTTCGATGTCAGAGAATTTCATCACGCACGCGATGGGACCGAAAATCTCCTCTTTTGCGACCCTCATATTTTCCGTCACATCGGCGAGAACAGTCGGCGCCACCCAGAAGCCATCCTTGAGTCGTTCCTCGGTGGGGATAGATCCTTGTCCGACGATACGGGCTCCCTCATCGACAGCCGACTGCAGATATCCAAGAACACGGTCGCGCTGTTTAGCGTCAACCATGGCTCCAATGTCCGTAGCAGCATCACGCCCGTCCCCAACTACTAGTTTCTCTGTGGCAGCGGTGAAACGCTCGAGGAATTCATCGTGGATTGTCTCATCGACCAGAATTCGCGCCGTCGACGTACACGCTTCACCCTGGTTATAGAACATGCCCTCAATGGCGACATCGACGGCTACCTCCAAATCGGCATCTGACATCACGATGAGGGCGTTCTTTCCACCGAGTTCCATGGTCGCAAAAGTCACGTTTTCTGCGGCGGCTTTGAGTACCTTGATTCCCGTTGCGGTTGCGCCAGTAAAGGTCACTCGCTCAACATCTTTGTTGCCCACGAGGAGGGGACCTGCCTCCATACCAGTGACAGCGTTCAGAACCCCGGGCGGCAAAACTTCGTTAGCAATTTCCGTCATCCGCAGCACCGAAAGGGGGGCTTGCTCGCCTGGCTTGATGATCACGGTATTGCCTGCTGCGAGCGCTGGCGCGCTCTTCTTAGCGAAGTGGATGGGGGGCCAGTTGAAAGGCAAAATAGCGGCAACCACACCGTAGGGCTCGTAGACGATTCGGGCCTCGATCGGGCCCTGATCAAGAATTTCGCCGTGGAGAGTGTCCGCCAATGCGGCGAAGTAGTCGAAACACGCGTGGCTGAAAGCTACGTCGAAGCGTCCAGCATCTCGTTTCGGCTTGCCCACCTCCATCGCTTCCAAATCAGCCAGTTCTTCAGCGTTTTCCTGGAGCTTTCTTGCGACCTGCCTCAGGATTGCGCCCCTCTCGCGTGGGGACATGACACCCCAAGTATTTTCAAATGCATGGCGGGATGACGCCACTGCGGCAGCCACAACTTCAGCGTCTGCATTGACTACTTGGGCAATCTCGAGTCCTGTGGGTGGCTCGTGGACTGCGAAGCTCGTCTGATTCTTTGGGAATACTTTCTTGCCATCAACGATGGAAGTCCAGATTTCTGAATGTTGAATGCTTTTTGACATTTTTTACTCCAGGCGTTTGAAGATATTTTGGGTGGGCGTTCTCTAACCGGAATCTTTCCGCCATCCTAGCAATCGATTGCAGAAATCGCGACCTCTGGATTTCCCCATCTTGGGGCCGTCGAGGTTTGGTGCTTTCAGGATCATTGCGCGGAATGTAAACCCCTGATTCCCCGAACGTAACTGGGCGATTCACTTTCCCTCTCGGAAGACGGTGCGCTTCTCACGCCAGCTCGTCCCACAGCTGGTAGGAGTGGCGAACTCATAATTCGTCGGTGATGGATTCGGGTTCCCGCCCGGACTGGGCCAAGTTGTTGTGGGCCTGCTTCAGGATTGAGAGTTTTGCCTGAGACTTAGGGTGCCAGTTTTCAGCTCGCTAAGAGGAGCGAACCGGTTAGCCCTGCTG
>LIAY01000142.1 GCA_001438965.1 Microbacteriaceae bacterium BACL25 MAG-120322-bin65
GCCGGACCGATCTCTCTAATCAGTGTGAAGAAAATAACGAAGGCCAGAGCCGAACACAGCGCACCCAAGACAATGACCGAGGCCCAGGCCCCAAGAGACGGTCCCACTTGAATGTCCTGCGTGAGGGTTACCGCCGCGAAGGGTGCATAAATAAGACTGACCATTGCTAGGGACACAGCAATCACCCCCAGGGTCGGCACGTCGGTGGGCATGCGATTGGCGATGATGGGCGCCACCGCATAACCGACTGCCGCGACAAGCATCATCAACACCGGGGTCACCATGATGTGTCCGGCGAATACATCAATTCCAACCAGGGACACCACCCCGGCGAACCCGAGAACAAGGCCAAGAATAGTTAAAGGGTGCCACGCTGAACGATCCCCAAGTAAGCCAACCAAGAACGCGGCAATAAAGGGAACCGTTGTGATGAGAAGCCCCGCAAGGCTTGAATTGATCGAGCGCTCGGCTTCGGTAATCAAATACCACGGGCCCACCATTTCAAACACCGCAAATGCCAGCACAGCTGGCCACGCCTTAAGTGTGCGCCCCAGCATGCCCTTTTTGATGGCAATAGGAAGAAGAATGATCGCGCCGAGGAAGACTCTAAGGAACACGATGCTGGGCGTTTGAAAGTGCTCAATCGCTATTTCAATAAAGAAATATGGTGTTCCCCAAATCACTCCAACGGTAAGGAAAAGTAGCGGGGCTTTTTTGGACACCAGCTCAGCGTAGTGGGGATAGGGGACCCTGCGCGCCTAGTTGGTCTCGCCTTGATCGTCAGTATTTCGCCGCCTCACTACGGAGCCAAAAACCACCGCCAACAAAGTAAGCACCATCAAAAGCGAACCCACAAACACGCTCATGGTGCCAAGGGCGAGCGCCCAAAATGGCTCCACGAGCCAGCCCTGCTCATCTACAGAGGAGCCAGTCAACTGGTAGAAGAACAACAGCCCCACACCTATCACAATCAAACCCCCCGAGACCAAGAGGGCCACGCGGGGTTTTCGGCTCATCTCAACATGATAGGTGAGCTCTGATCAGTCATGCCCCGTGGCAGGATTGCCCCATGTCTAAACCCAGCACGTGGTTGCCAAGCTTTCTGGCTCTAGGCGTCGCGTGGGGAGCATCCTTTTTGTTCATCGAGTGGGAGTTAGGGTCGATGGCTCCCATAGGGGTCGCCTTCTTACGCTCCCCCATGGCAACGCGGCGCTAGCGACTGGCCAAGTCTTGTCTTAGGGGGCCATCGTTATGGTCGCAGCAGCTATGGTTCAGCAACGATTAGTGATAATCGGTCGGAAGTAACTTCTAGAGGTCGATGGTCCTTTATAGCCCTAGCGAGAGCAAAAGGTTTTGCACCATGGCCACCGGCTCATAGTTCACAAAAACCCACATGGCCCCCCCGCCAAGAGCGAAGCCAATAACAAGGCCTCCAGACATTGCTAGCTTGCGAGATCGAGCAAGCTGCTTTTCAAAAGGTCTGGGGCTAATCCTACGCAGACGTTCATTTAGGTAGTCGCCGTCAGCGCTCTCAACGCTGAGGTCCTCGTAGATGGTCATAACTTTTCCTTCACCAGATTAAACCAATCCTTGAAGGTATCACCCAGATTGTTCTATGTCCAGACCGAGGTTTGTTTTCCAATATTTTCCTACCGACCGGCGACCTCGGGCCCGGGTAAAACCGGAGAATGCGAACCGATAAATAGTCGCCGGGAATCAAAAAATTCGTGGAGCCTAGGAGAATCGAACTCCTGACCTCCTGCTTGCAAAGCAGGCGCTCTACCAATTGAGCTAAGGCCCCCGGTGGGGAATATTTAGTTATATGTGGGGCTACCAGGACTTGAACCTGGGACCTCTTCGTTATCAGCGAAGCGCTCTAACCACCTGAGCTATAGCCCCCTAGACCGCATACGACATTAGCGCACCCAGGCGCCAACGTCACAATCGGTTAGGTGTTGGTAAAGCCAACCCCGAGTCCTCCAGTGAGCCTAGCAATCAAGTTGTAGAGTAGCGCACCGAGCGAACCCAGCACGGTGAGCGAGACCAAGTTGATCAAAGCGCCAACAAATCCCAAAAGGGCTACCTGATTGAAATCAAGCAGAGCCAACAAGCCTTCGCCCCCTTCGCCCAAAATGTCACCAATGACGCCTTCGAGCGCGCCGACAACTCCTACGGCGCTAAGAAGCAGCCAGGTGAGAATTACGGATAAGAAGACCGAAATCGAAACAGCGGTTGAAACCAAGGAGGACACTTTGACCGCTGACCACAAGTCAATATAGACCAGGTTCAGTCGAACCTGTTTATCAACAGGTTTGGAAGGCGCCCCTGCTCTTCTTGCCTCACGGGCCGGCGTTTCATACGTCATGTGGTGGGCTCTTTCTCGGTGGCTGGTGATTCTGCTTCATCGACACTACTACCGTCGTCTTGCTCTGCAAGATCACGCTCGGAATTTCGGGCGATGCCAAGAATTTTGTCCTCGCCATCCAACCTGGCAAAGACAACCCCCATTGTGTCTCGACCCTTGGCGGGTACTTCCGAAACACTGGAGCGCACGACCTTGCCGCTTTCCAAAACAACCAAGACTTCGTCGTCTTCCCCCACAATCAGGGCGCCGGCTAAATCGCCGCGATTTTCGGAAAGTTTGGCGACCTTAATTCCCAAACCCCCACGTTGCTGTGGACGATATTGCTCCACAGCGGTGCGCTTGGCGTAGCCGCCTTCGGTTACAACAAAAACATAGCCTTCGTCTGCGACCGTTGCGGCAGAGAGCAACTCGTCTTCGCCGCGAAAGTGCATGCCAATGACGCCGGCAGTCGAGCGACCCATGGGGCGCAAAGCCTGGTCGCTGGCGGTAAAACGTAGTGACATTCCCGCCCTAGTGACCAGCAATACGTCGTCGCCATCGTTGACCAG
>LIAY01000143.1 GCA_001438965.1 Microbacteriaceae bacterium BACL25 MAG-120322-bin65
AGGACAAAGCCTTCGGGCTAGTCCGGGAACTGGGTGGACGGGTGATCGAAGTGGTGGCGCTGCAGAGGGAGTCCCAGTGGGTTGAACCCATGCTGTTGGTGTCAGGGATTACCAGCGAGGCAGCGCGCGCGATGGCGGTGAAACTGGGGCAACCCGTCTTGGTGGCGGTGGGCGAAGACCGCATCATTTCTGTGGTTCAAGCCGATGGCACACCACGCGAGGGCGGCTATGCCTGGAAGCTAGTGGCTCTACCTCAAGCGCCTTGTCCCATGAGTCTGTTGTGTGATGGGAACGAGGCGCCCAAACGTGAAGGTGGGCCATGGGTCTCACGATCCATGGCAGTCGCTGGCATGTGGCAGCTTCACCAGAGCTATAGCCACTCACTGCTGGCGTGCAAGCCCTGTGGGGACTCGGTACCCGAACCTGGTCGAGCAATCATGCTCAGCGAATGGATTCCTGCCTCCCGGTACAAGTACACGCACTCTGTGGACGAGTCTAAGAAGCAGAAGAAAATCCTTCGTCGCTTCAAGGTGGCAAAACCTACGGCCTTCACCCCTGTCAGTCGTGATGTCTAGGTTCTAAACACGGGAAGCGCATCGAGTCGACACCCTGCTTTAACTCACTTTCTCAGGTTGTCTCCAACACTCGATGCGCTTCCTCATCTTCCCATCGGTGTGCGGGCATTGAGGTGGGCGTGTCAGTGGTCACCTATATGGTTTTTTCTCACCTAGGCATTTGAGAGGGAGAAACATGGAAACAGAAGAGAAATCCAGGGCCAAGCTCGATCATGCGATCAGTGAGTACTTTGACGCTGCTGGTGATCAGGGTTCCATTGTCACCGGTTGGATTATCACCGCCAGTGTTCAACACCCCACGATGGCCAACAGCGATGGGTATTTCACCCAAAACAGTGAAGGCCTACCGTTTCATTCCCAAATCGGTTTACTCAGTGCGGCACTGGATGAAAAGAAGAACATGATTCTGATCAATATGTGGAAAGGCGACAAAAACTGATGAGTACAGACGAGATCAAGTACTGCGAAAAGTGCAACGCCCCCTGGGTGTCAGGCAATGACTTCTGTGTTCAATGTGGTCACACCATCATGAACGAGGGCGATGTGCATAGTGGGCCCCATGGTTATTCACCCAATACTGCCTACCCCGAAACCCAATACGGTAGCGACTTCGATGAAGAAGCCGAATGGAACCACGATAGGTAATGGTCTCCAAGTGAGTGGCATCGTCTCTGGACTGTTGTGGTGGGTCGCCATCTGGGTTGCTACCTGGATCTTCTGGTTGCCTTTTGTGCTGTACCAGCGGGTTAAGTCGAGGAAAGACAGGGAGTCGGGATGAACAGCCTCAGTAATGACACTCCAATGGTCAGGCGGATGCTATCTCGCAGATCAGTGCAGCGCCTCGCATCCGGTGTTGGCCTCCTGCTTGCTGTTGTTGTCTCAGGTTGTGCAGACACGAAACCTATGAGTGCCTATGAACCGCCGATGGCTCAGGATTTTTGTCCGGCGGTGCTTGAAATGCTCGGTGATTTTGAGTCCTCGATTCTAAAAGCAATGTCGGGTGATGATTCCAAAACCTTTGATGAGCTCGTGGAAAATGGGCAGAGGCTCTCTTTGCTGGTGGCGAGCGCTAGCTACCAGGGTGTGGACCTCAGCTCTCTTGAGGCGAATTGGATGCGCGGCTTGGGGCGCAGCGCACGGTTATTTGTGGACTTACTGGAGGAGCCAGAAAAGTACACGGATGAAGAAAAAAGTGACCACCTGGACACCGTTGTGGCCTGGTATAAGTTCGCCGGCAGTGAGTGCAAGGCCGTCACCGCCTAGGGGCATTTCGTAGCGGCGTGTCAGGGGTCACGCATAGGTTGTGGGCGTTAACGAAAGGAGCAAATAATGATGTTGGAACTAGTGACGGAAATATTTTCACCGGAGGCTCAGTTGAGCCCAGAGGAAGCCGAACTGGGGAGATGGGCTGCGGCGGTCAGGGACGATAATTGGGTTCGTTTGCACCAAATGGGCCACGATCTTCGATTAGAACCGGAAACCCTTTTCACGAATATTGCTGAGGGCTATTGTCATGTCCTGGCCGCTGGTGTGGAACCGAAGGATGACGCCTGGGAGGCGTTTAGGAAAACGCTGGCGAATTTGCGTTACCCACTGTTAGGCCAAGCCATCGCTCACCGAATCAGTCAAACACGCTAACGCGCCGATGGCGCTTTATCAACAAGCTAGAGATAAGAATCGTCGGGGACCTAAATGACTCGGTTGTTGAGATATTTGGGGCTGAGCGTGCAGCAATTCGTGGCCACCGTCATCGTATTCGGCATGGCTGTAGGCGGTGTTGCCGCTAGCAGCATGGCCCACAAACGAGTTATGGGTGGTGAGAGCGCTGCCAGTTCCTACCTTGGGGGTGCTGAATGGTTTGAGGGCTCAGGGGTTCCAAACAAGTACCAAGCGCCGCTCGAGCGGATCTCAGGTCGGACTCTGTGCCCCTCCCTCACGTTGCCGACCACAGCGTTTCTCGCTGCGGCCTATTCCGGTGATTCCTTTTTCGTCAACACGGACCTCCTCTTAGAGCGCGCCAAAGAAATCAGGAACATTATCAAGACCGCCAGGCGAGAAGGCATTGACATGGCTGCGTTCGAAAACAGTTGGCTGGCGCACATGGATAACGGTCTGTCGATTCTTCTGGCGATCACCGGACCAGACCTGGAGAACTTCAACGCGAAAGAAATCGACGACCTCTTTCCGGCCATTGTCTCTGGGGTTGCCAATGCCCGCACCACATGCCTAGGCCAAGCAACTTAAGCTCCGGCGGTCCCAGCGGCTATCGCCATCCTCCGGTTACTACCCGGAAAAT
>LIAY01000144.1 GCA_001438965.1 Microbacteriaceae bacterium BACL25 MAG-120322-bin65
CGGCTCGTGCGGGGGGCAATTTGCCCGAAAGTGCGCCACCGATTCCAGAGGCGAAGAAGGCGCCACCAGCAAGCCATAACAACACCAGCCCGGCACCAATAGGTGTCATACCGATCACGTTTTGCAGCCACAGAGGAATAGCAAAAATTAGCCCGAACTCACCCATGGAAATAATCAACGCGGCGACAGATCCATTCCTAAATGAGGCGATCCGGAACAGGTTCAGATCCAGCAACACGCCCTGGTCTTTTCTCTGTCGATTAGTTTCCCACCAGACGAAAATGATTCCGGCCACAAGAGCAATGCCAAGCGCGACAGGGATGACCGAAATTCCCGACTCAGCCCAGGTGAAATTGCCAATCGCAAAGGAACTCTTAGGGTTAACACTCCACCAGCCATAAACCCGGCCTTCGATCAAACCAAACACCAGAGGGCCAAAGAGCAACACCGAGAGCACTGCACCCACCCAGTCAATTGCTTTACGCGCGCCTGGTGATTTAGATTCCGTGGCAAAAAGCAACAAGCCCACAATGATCAGGATGCCCAGTGGGACATTGATCAAAAAAGCCCAACGCCAGGTGAAATCGGTGGCAAGCCACCCACCCAAAACGGGTCCCACTGCGACCATTCCACCGATGGTGGAACCCCAGACAGCGAAAGCAATTCCTCGCTCGCGTCCTTGGAACGTTGCGTTCACCAGAGACAGTGTGGTGGGCAAGACCATGGCTCCACCAACGCCCTGAACAACCCTGGAAAGTATCAAGCTACTGGCGCTATCGGCGGAACCAGCCCATATGGACGAGGCAATAAATACCACAATGCCCACTATCAGCAGGCGGCGGCGGCCCATTCGATCCGCAAGCGAACCCCAAATCAAGAGTGTGGAAGCGAAAACCAAGATATAGCTTTCTTGGACCCACTGCACCTCGGTCGAAGTGAGGGCTAGGTCCTTAATCATCTCGGGAAAAATCGTATTGACGATAGTTCCATCGATAATCACCAGCGATATAGCTAGCGAAATAAAGAGCAGTCCAATCCATCTAGTTTTTGTGGATGCCATGGTCGAACTCCTGGTTCTTGGGAATCAAGTGAGAAGACTATCGGGGTCGCGCGCGAATGATTCTGGGCGCTGGCTCAGTCTAGAGCCTGGCTAAGGCTTCGATGTCTTCCAAGAATTGTCCCACCATTTCCGGGGATACGGTCATCCGAGTTTCCCCAATCGCGACAAGATAATCCTCCGTGGAAGGCCCATCGGGTGGGCTCTCGGGTGAATACACGGCAGCTTCTAGTGCGCGCTGGGATGCCTTGCGTGCTGCAAACTCGATATCCGCAGGAGAAAACCCCTCCGTGCGCTTTACCAGCTCTTTAAGGTCCACGTTCTTGAGCGCGTGGCTTGGGATATACCGGGTCCAAATCGACTCCCGTGCCCCAGTGTCTGGTAACCCGATGGGGATGACGTAATCAAAACGGCCATGGCGCAAGAACGCGTCATCTAGAGCGCGAATGAAGTTCGTTGCCACAATGAGAAGCCGTCCTGGGCGCTCGCGGAACATAGGAATGAGCTTCAACAACTCATTAGTCACGCCTTGCAGGGCCGTGGGTGGTTCACCACCTCTTTGCGCAGCGATTTCTTCCACCTCATCAATAAAAACAACGACGTTGTCCAAGTCCTCAATACGAGTAAAGGTGTCTCGTAAACCAGCCGCCAAGCCTTTGGCGTCGCCGGCTAAACGCGCAGGGAATACCTCAACAAAAGGCCAGTGCAATCTGGAGGCGACCGCCTTGGCGAAAGTCGTTTTACCAGTCCCAGGAGGGCCAAAGAGCACGATTGAGCGGGGCGGCTCCACCCCATATTTTTCGGCTAGAGCACCATCGGACAGTGGGAGCACTAAACGACGCTCTAGCATTTCCTTTTCGCCCTGCATGCCCGCAATTGCCGGCCATAAATCAGTAGGCAGCAAGCGGCCCCCGAGCTCTTGAAGAATGCTGCGCTCTTTTTCGCTAACCGGAATTTCCCGCTCGAAATAACTCAAATGGTTTCGATCGACAAATCCAGCGCGACCTAGCACCGTTTTCCTTTCTTCCTGAGAATCCGGGACCAAAATCGACAATTTAGTTAAGCCCAGCGGTGCCATCCTGGCCTCTAAAGCGGACAACAATGAGCTCCCGATGCCTTGCCTCCGGTATTCCTCCAGTGTTGAGAAAAAGACAATCCAGCCCTGCTCGTGGGCGGCACGACCTACCGCTGCACCCACGATTTTGTTATCGACTACCGCCACAACAGCATGGTCTTTCTCACACGAGGCCAAGATTTCCGCTAGGCCATAGACAGGTTCATACCCTGAAGCCTTAGCCCGATTCCACAAATCCAACACAGCATCGGTGTCGCCTGGGTGGTACTCACGAATACGAAGAGACACTTTTTACCTCACATCACTGGGTCAACAAGAAGCCACAAATAGAGAGAGCGGCTTGAAGGGGGAAATCAGCTACCGGGGTGATGGAGCTTGACTTGGTGAAAGGGAACTGGTGGCCCCTGACATCAATGCAAAAGATTATGGAGTAACTCTACGTCCACCTGAGCAATCCCACCTGAATGATCCCCGAGTCTCCAGAACTTTTATTGCTGGACACAGAGATTTCCTGAGAGCGGTGGCGTGCGGTGAACGCTTCTATGGCCCAAAACAGCTCAACGCGAGGCGGCGAAAAAGAGCGGAGACGGAGGTGTGTTCTTTCAGGACATAGGAAACCCATCTCTCAAGACATAGGAAACTTTCCACCAGCATCAATAGATGTCGAAAAACCGCCTCATCATCACCGCAGTCACCCTCGAAGGCAGATCCCAAGCCACCGTCGCCCGCGACT
>LIAY01000145.1 GCA_001438965.1 Microbacteriaceae bacterium BACL25 MAG-120322-bin65
ACACAATGCCAATAACTACTTTGGTTCCGGTCTTCACAGGTGGTTCTCTCCTCAACGATGTGCACAAAAGGGCAACACTTCACATTATGACAGCCGCTATCTTGAAGCTTGCTGACTGCCCCCGGGGAGAACCCTAAGAATTGGCTATGGAAGCCCTGGCGCGTCGGGACGCTACAAGCCCGCTCTCCAGGGGCCTGTGGGAGGCTGCCGATAGACTCAATGGATGGCATCCCCCAGTAATGATCGTTTGGTCTGGATTGACTGTGAAATGACCGGTCTCAACCCCGAGGTTGACGTGTTGGTCGAAGTAGCCGTTGTTATTACCGATTACGACTTGAAGGTCTTGCACCCCGGTCTGGACCTGGTGATTAAGCCCCCAGCGGCCGCCCTGGAGCAAATGGGTGATTTTGTGCGCACAATGCACACCACCAGCGGGTTGATTGAGGAACTAGATGCGGGCATCACCTTGGAAGAAGCCCAAGAACAGCTTCTTGCCTACGTCAGGGAATATGTCCCAGAGGCTGGCATAGCGCCCCTAGCCGGGAACACGGTGGGCACTGATCGCATGTTCATCCAAAAAGAGCTCCCACTTCTGCACGAGCACCTGCACTATCGCAACATTGATGTTTCCACCGTGAAAGAGCTTTCTAAGCACTGGTATCCAAAATCGTATTTCCATTCGCCGGATAAAAATGGCGGGCACCGCGCCTTAGCTGACATCCTGGAATCTATTCGAGAACTTGCTTACTACCGTCACGCAGTCTTCGTTCATGCTCCAGGACCTGAAACATCTGCGGTAAAGAAAATCAAAGATGCCATAACTGAAGAATGGGCCGAGCACCTGTAATACACTTAGTCAGCTAGCTGCTTTGCAGAGAGCCGTGGTGGGTATAGCTCAGTTGGTAGAGCGCCTGGTTGTGGTCCAGGAGGCCGCGGGTTCAAGCCCCGTTACTCACCCCAAGTTTTTTCCACCACCTCAGCAATGCGATTGCTGTGGTGGATATCAAGAAAGCGTTGTTCTTGCAAAGCCCAGCGTTGCCAATGGGCTTCGTAGCTGTTCCCATCGCGATGAAGAGCACGCTCGTGCCGAAGTTCTTCTGGCGCTTCCAGATAAATACTCGAACTAGCGAAGGGCAGCATTTCACGCCGAATTGCGCCACAGCCTTCAAGAATCAGATTGGTATTTTCAGCGACAGTGACCCAGGAACCCGGTGAATGGGTTGTCCAGTCCCAGCGTTGGTAGCGAGCTGGTAGCCCCTGGGAAATCGGAAGAACAACGTGAGTGTAAATATGCCAGCTGCCCGCGTCTAAGCCATCCCAGCCTGGATACACCTCATCCAGGCTGACTACCTGCGCGCCGCTGGTGTTGGCTAACCCAGCTGCATAGTGCGATTTACCCGCACCGGATCGACCATCGATCAAGGTAATGATGGGCTTAGGCGAGGACGGCATTGAAAGCTCCCGTCAGCACAGCGACCATCACCGATAGGGCACCAATAAATACCCCACCTAATACCCACCCGGTATCTCTGGTACTCCACAAAGACCTGCGGTAGTGGGTTCTTTGGCCTTTAGTACCAAAGCCACGAGCTTCCATCGCCAAGGCCAGCGTTTGGGACCGCGAAAGTGCGCTGACCAAGATCCCCACAACGGTGCCAAAGGCATTTCGCAACGCTGTGTGATCTCCGGCTCCCCGGGCGCGCATCATCCACCCCCGAATCTCACGATCGGACCCCACCACATCCAGCAAGCGCAATGCCGCCAGCGCACCCATCACGAAATTTTCGGGTGCTTTCGCTTGCTGAGTTAGGGCATCGGCAAAGCGGGTGGCATCAACCTTAGAAAGAACGACAACGGCGGGAACTCCAATGGCAAGAATACGAAGGGTCGTAGCGATAGCGAGGCCTAGGGAACCCTCGGAGATATTCACAAGCCACCATTGCCACAACACCTCCCCCGAGCTTTGCCCATAAAGGGCAATGGTGACACCGGATAGGAGGGCCGCTAGCCCGATGGGTGCCAAGCGCAGACCCCACTGGGGGATCTCCGGTCGCATCCAGACCATCAGAAGGGCTAGGCAGCCAAGCGCTACCGCTGCGGACACCACATCCAAGGTGGAGAGCAAGGCAACCGCTGGCATCAAAGCAGCAACGATGAGAGCCAAAGGGTTGGCGATAGCAAGCGGTGATGGCGCCGATGTCACTGGTGGGGAAAACGGTTTCACCACCAGGCTAGTCAGTTCATAACTCCTAGCCTCTAGGGCATGAATCAAAGCAAGATCGTGGGTGGCCATCACAATGGCTACTCCCGAGTGTTGAAGTCTTCGCACCTGCGAAACCAGTCGATGCCAGGCGGCATCATCCAAGGATTGGCTGGGTTCATCGAGTACCAACAATTTTTGAGAACCGGCTGTTGCCAACGCCAAACCGAGCCGACGTTTCTCGCCACCGCTCAGGCTCAGGGGGTGGGAATCCTCAAGCTCCAAGAGTCCCCACTGTTCTAGAACATCTGCGAGGCCAGCAGCACCGACCACACTGGCGATTTCTGCACCCACACGAGAAGTTCTAAAAAGGTGAGCCGGGTTTTGTGGAACGACGCCCACTATCGAGGAGAGCTCCTTCGATGAAGCCCCGTGGAGGTCCACTCCCCAGCTAACATCTCCCGCATAGGGGCGCAGCAATCCAGCAAGTGTCATAGCAAGTGTTGTTTTACCGGAGCCATTCGGGCCGGTGATGGCAAGAATCTCCCCC
>LIAY01000146.1 GCA_001438965.1 Microbacteriaceae bacterium BACL25 MAG-120322-bin65
CCACAATGCCAATAACTACTTTGGTTCCGGTCTTCACAGGTGGTTCTCTCCTCAACGATGTGCACAAAAGGGCAACACTTCACATTATGACAGCCGCTATCTTGAAGCTTGCTGACTGCCCCCGGGGAGAACCCTAAGAATTGGCTATGGAAGCCCTGGCGCGTCGGGACGCTACAAGCCCGCTCTCCAGGGGCCTGTGGGAGGCTGCCGATAGACTCAATGGATGGCATCCCCCAGTAATGATCGTTTGGTCTGGATTGACTGTGAAATGACCGGTCTCAACCCCGAGGTTGACGTGTTGGTCGAAGTAGCCGTTGTTATTACCGATTACGACTTGAAGGTCTTGCACCCCGGTCTGGACCTGGTGATTAAGCCCCCAGCGGCCGCCCTGGAGCAAATGGGTGATTTTGTGCGCACAATGCACACCACCAGCGGGTTGATTGAGGAACTAGATGCGGGCATCACCTTGGAAGAAGCCCAAGAACAGCTTCTTGCCTACGTCAGGGAATATGTCCCAGAGGCTGGCATAGCGCCCCTAGCCGGGAACACGGTGGGCACTGATCGCATGTTCATCCAAAAAGAGCTTCCACTTCTGCACGAGCACCTGCACTATCGCAACATTGATGTTTCCACCGTGAAAGAGCTTTCTAAGCACTGGTATCCAAAATCGTATTTCCATTCGCCGGATAAAAATGGCGGGCACCGCGCCTTAGCTGACATCCTGGAATCTATTCGAGAACTTGCTTACTACCGTCACGCAGTCTTCGTTCATGCTCCAGGACCTGAAACATCTGCGGTAAAGAAAATCAAAGATGCCATAACTGAAGAATGGGCCGAGCACCTGTAATACACTTAGTCAGCTAGCTGCTTTGCAGAGAGCCGTGGTGGGTATAGCTCAGTTGGTAGAGCGCCTGGTTGTGGTCCAGGAGGCCGCGGGTTCAAGCCCCGTTACTCACCCCAAGTTTTTTCCACCACCGCAGCAATGCGATTGCTGTGGTGAAGATTTAGAAAGCGTTGTTCTTGCAACGCCCAGCGTTGCCAATGGGCTTCGTAGCTGTTCCCATCGCGATGAAGAGCACGCTCGTGCCGAAGTTCTTCTGGCGCTTCCAGATAAATACTCGAACTAGCGAAGGGCAGCATTTCACGCCGAATTGCGCCACAGCCTTCAAGAATCAGATTGGTATTTTCAGCGACGGTGACCCAGGAACCCGGTGAATGGGTTGTCCAGTCCCAGCGTTGGTAGCGAGCTGGTAGCCCCTGGGAAATCGGAAGAACAACGTGAGTGTAAATATGCCAGCTGCCCGCGTCTAAGCCATCCCAGCCTGGATACACCTCATCCAGGCTGACTACCTGCGCGCCGCTGGTGTTGGCTAACCCAGCTGCATAGTGCGATTTACCCGCACCGGATCGACCATCGATCAAGGTAATGATGGGCTTAGGCGAGGACGGCATTGAAAGCTCCCGTCAGCACAGCGACCATCACCGATAGGGCACCAATAAATACCCCACCTAATACCCACCCGGTATCTCTGGTACTCCACAAAGACCTGCGGTAGTGGGTTCTTTGGCCTTTAGTACCAAAGCCACGAGCTTCCATCGCCAAGGCCAGCGTTTGGGACCGCGAAAGTGCGCTGACCAAGATCCCCACAACGGTGCCAAAGGCATTTCGCAACGCTGTGTGATCTCCGGCTCCCCGGGCGCGCATCATCCACCCCCGAATCTCACGATCGGACCCCACCACATCCAGTAAGCGCAATGCCGCCAAGGCACCCATCACGAAATTTTCGGGTGCTTTGGCTTGCTGAGTTAACGCATCGGCAAAGCGGGTGGCATCAACCTTGGAAAGAACGACAACGGCGGGAACTCCGATGGCAAGAATACGAAGGGTCGTAGCGATAGCGAGGTCTAGGGAACCCTCGGAGATATTCACAAGCCACCATTGCCACAACACCTCCCCCGAGCTTTGCCCATAGAGGGCAATGGTGACGCCGGATAGGAGGGCCGCTAGCCCGATGGGTGCCAAGCGCAGACCCCACTGGGGGATCTCCGGTCGCATCCACACCATCAGCAAGGTTAGGCAGCCAAGCGCTACGGCCGCGGACACCACATCCAAGGTGGAGAGCAAGGCAACCGCTGGCATCAAAGCAGCAACGATGAGAGCCAAAGGGTTGGCGGTAGCAAGCGGTGACGGTGCCGATGTCACTGGTGGGGAAAACGGTTTCACCACCAGGCTAGTCAGTTCATAACTCCTAGCCTCTAGGGCATGAATCAAAGCAAGATCGTGGGTGGCCATCACAATGGCTACTCCCGAGTGTTGGAGTCTTCGCACCTGTAAAACCAGTCGATGCCAGGAGGCATCATCCAAGGATTGGCTGGGTTCATCGAGTACCAACAATTTTTGAGAACCAGCTGTTGCCAAGGCCAAACCGAGTCGACGTTGCTCGCCACCGCTCAGGCTCAGGGGGTGAGAATCCTCAAGCTCCAAGAGTCCCCACTGTTCTAGAACATCTGCCACCCCAGCAACACCGACCACGCTGGCGATTTCTGCCCCCACACGAGAAGTTCTAAAAAGGTGAGCCGGGTTTTGTGGAACGACGCCCACTATCGAGGAGAGCTCCTTCGATGAAGCCCCGTGGAGGTCCACTCCCCAGCTAACATCTCCCGCATAGGGGCGCAGCAATCCAGCAAGTGTCATAGCAAGTGTTGTTTTACCGGAGCCATTCGGGCCGGTGATGGCAAGAATCTCGCCC
>LIAY01000147.1 GCA_001438965.1 Microbacteriaceae bacterium BACL25 MAG-120322-bin65
GTTGCTCTACCAACTGAGCTAGAGGCCCTTCGACCAGTCTACGCAGTCGGAAATCTCTTTAATCCACCCTCGGCGATAAAAAAACCCTGACGGTTTGTAATATAGTGTGGTGTCTTTTGTCCGCCACCTCCCCAAGGAATCCCATGCGCATCTGGACCCGTTCTACTCTTGCCAGCCTGTCACTCTCCGCGCTTGTTCTCACTGGTTGCGCTGCTGAGCAGCTCCCCCCGGTGGATGAAGTATTGGAAGTCGTCGAAGAGGTCGTGGAAGCCGAAGTCCCGCGACACCCACTGACTGGCATGGAGCTTGGAACCGCCAGCCTGCCGGGCCCGAGTATGGCCGTGAAAATTGACAACACTTCCTCAGGCCGCCCCCAGGTTGGAATTGCCGCAGCCGATCTAGCGTTCGAAGAGCTTGTTGAGGGTGGCTTCACCAGATTTCTTGCTGTTTTTGAGTCTACGATTCCTGCAGAAGTTGGCCCTGTCCGCTCGGGGCGCCCGCAGGACGCTGGCTTGGTAAAAGCCTTTGGTGGAGTATTTGTCTTCTCGGGTGTGGGTAACGCGAATGTTCGAGAGATTATCCGGGGAACGGGTCTTCAGCTGGTGGAACACGACACCTCGGGTGGAACTCCAGATGGTGCGTTCTTCTTCCGCAGCGACCGGAAGCCGGCGCCATGGAATCTTCACATTAAGGCCGCAGATCTGATGGCGACCTATTCCGCACTTGATGCCCCGGTCCAACAGTTCGACTACAAGACTGACCCGGCCGAGGCCTCAGCCGTTGTTTCGGGAAGCGCCGCGGAGAGAATTACTGTCCTCTTTAGTAAGGGAATTGAATCGATTTGGGAATGGGATGTTGCAACGAACTCCTATTTGAAGTTCCTTTCCGATGGGAGCCAGCACACCGATGCGGACGGCACGCAGATCTCTGCATCAAATATTGTGATTCTCACTCCCAACTATGCGGACGTAGAAGGCCTGCCCTCTGCGCAAATTTCTGGGACCATCGAAACCGCCTACGTTGCTACGGGTGGGAAGATAGTCAGCGGCCGCTTTGATGCCACTGCCTATGGCGAACCGATTGCCCTGATTGACGGAGATGGAAACCCCCTCTATCTCACTCCCGGTAAGACTTTCGTGCTCTTGCCTCCTGGTGGAGGTTCCACCGCTGGTGGCGTGACTCCAGGGGTTATGACCTACCTCTCCGGTGGAGAAGCGATTAGCCGTAACTTCTAGTTTTTGGCGGTTTCTAATTGGAGAAGCTTTCGCTCACGCATGGCGAGAAAGAGCGGGAACGTGAAAGCAAAAGCCGTGATGCCTGAGAGCAGGATATAGAGCCACACGCGTTTCATGCCAAGTTTCTTAGCTTCGATAATCATGAACGCGGAGCCTGCAATAGCTGCAATCAAGATGTCCAGTGAGAGAACCCAGTCGACCGCGGATCCAAACCAGGCGTCAAGATAGTCCTGTCCCTGGATGGATGCGATGGCATTGAACAGCCATGCGGTGATGAGCCCGGCAATCGAGAGTGTGAGGTATAGAACAAAGCGTGCTTTGTGGGAATTAGTTTTTGTCATGCCCTTGATGGTATAGCCCTACTGGCAGAGCGAGCTATAAGAAAGGTGCTCTAGTTTTGAATAGCTATGTCTGATTACCGAAAGCCCGTGAAGATGGGTTTTGACCGTTTGGAAGCGGTGGCAGAAACAAGCGCTGCCGGCTCTGCCCTTGACCCCGCAGAGGTTTCTGCGTTGGCCCATTCAACAGCAGAGGCGCTGATATATCGCGACAATGTCGAAGATCAAGAAATTGTCGATCGACTGGTGAGTTTTTCTGATGAATTTGGCCTCGACACGTTGGCCTCTTTGTGGTCAGACGCTCACCCAGCGAGCCTCCCAGGGGCACTATGGCGACTGTATTTGGTCAGAGCAGCGCTAGGCCAACAGCTCGAAGATTCCCGGGTGTTATTCCAAGAAGGCATTGACCAGCTAGACACCATCGACGAGGTCATTGCCGGTGCCCCTGATCCTCTGGATGCCACAGGTTTTCAAGAAGTGCTCGATGATGTTCTGCGTGGCGCCTTTACGGGGAACCTTGCCCATGCACTAGATCGGGCGGCGGCCATCGCGAGGGCTATTTCAGCCGGATTGTTGCACTATTCCTGGATTAATGACCAGGCGCAACAGAGCCTCACCAAGAGGTCTTTGAACTGGAGCGTTATCGCCGGAGAGCTTTCCACTGCTGCGAAGAAGTCACGAGCGGCAAAGCTGAACTAGTCCCTGGGGAGCCTTCGTTAGAATATGGGGGCTAGGCCGTAGTAACCCCGGGCTCCATCATTAGCCGCTTCGAGCGGCCACGCGCCGAGAGGCGTTCTGCGGCCTAGCTCACTTTTTAGGGATTGCGGGTGGTTCGTGAGTCTCCACTGCCACAATGTGCGGGATATCCGTGTCTTTCGAAAAATGAATAACACTAAAACTTCCCACACTCAGACTGGTTGCCTTCTCAAGGGCTTTGCTGGGGCCGCCATGGCCGATCTGGGCAGCAGCGGAGACAAGCTGGGGTAGAACCGGTCCATGTGAGCAGAAAACGGTGGGAGTTTTCTTTGCCACCCGTTTTTCTATTGCCGCAGAAGCTTTTGTGCCCTTAGATTCGTAAGCGTCTTGGCTGATGCTCTTGGAGGTTTTGAGCTCTACCCCACTTATTTCGATAAACGGCTCGATAGTTGCCAAACACCGAG
>LIAY01000148.1 GCA_001438965.1 Microbacteriaceae bacterium BACL25 MAG-120322-bin65
GATGGTTCTCGAATGTGTTCATGGCTTGTCCCTTCCTCACCTGTTGACCACAGCGTAAGAAAGACAGATACCACCCGGGGGAAGTTATCCCCAGGCCGGTCCGCGAAGGGCACCCAGCAGCGCCCGGCTAGTGTGCGCCTCGCGAAAGGAAAAGCCAGATAACTATGCGACACCTTCCAACCCCAAAATCTCTACGTTCTGCGATGTGGGGGCGGGGCCTGGAGTCGGAGAGTCTCTTGCTCTATCCGGTGAGCTACGAGGGCCCGGGGCAAAAACCCCGGAAACGCAAATGCCCAGCGGGGTCACCCCTAACCAGAGGCGCTCACGCGCAACATCACAAAATGCCCGGTTTTGTGCGGTTGATAAACAGGGAGTGTTGTTTTCTTATCGCACACAGATTGCACGGAACAGCACTTCCTCCCAAGAACTGTTCAACAAGATGGACTGAGGGCGCGGGTGACCGTCAAGAGGGACTTTAACTGGGTGGCCGCGGTCCCGGGGGGCGTGATTTCAGGGTCACAGCGGGCATTTCGGGAGCAGGAAGTGGAGCCATATGGTCAAGGTGCCCAAATCTTGGTGAACCCTCCGCGAGCCCTTGCTGCCATTCGTGTCGGGCCTGCTCGATGTCCTCTTGGTTACGGCCGACAAAGTTCCACCACATGGCGAGGGGCTCCTCAAACGGCTTGCCCCCAATAAGAATCGCTCGGGTCGCGTGCGACCCCGCAGAGATTGTTATCTGGGATGAACCCATCGGTAGGTAACCGAGGTGGTGGCGGGGAAGATCAGCGTTCTTGACGACAAGGTCACCCTGATCAACCAGAACACCGTGTTCAAAGCCGGGGTTGACCTTGAGATCAAGAGAGCCTCCCGCGGGAACCTCGACCTGGGCGGCAACCATCGGCCAGTAATGAGGTGCATCAACGTGTCCGACCTGTTCGAGATATCCCGCAATAAGTCTGACCTCACCATCGTCTATGGAAGCCACCTCGGAGGCGTGCGAGGAAAAGTGTGCAGGCTGTGAACGATGCGCATCAGGCAGCGCGACCCAGAGCTGAACGCCGTGAAGTGCCCTGGTCTCTGGAGTTGATACTTCCGAATGCTGGACCCCTCGGCCAGCCGTCATGATGTTGAGTTCGCCCGGAACCACCAGAGCGTCAGCTCCGGTGGAGTCGCGGTGGTGGATGGCTCCCTCAAAGAGCCAACTCACGGTTTGCAGTCCAGTGTGAGGATGCGGGGGCACGACCATTCCACCCGAATCATCAACGAGGTCGGGGCCATAGTGGTCGAGAAAACACCACGGGCCAATGGTGGTGCGATACCGGTTGGGCAACGTCCGACGAACCGTCATCGACCGTATGCCGCCGAGTGGAACCTCCCGCGGGACAACAACCTCTATCCCCGACGGGGAAGGAGGAGCTTGCGACGGCAGCTCCCCCTCCACATCAGTACGCGACATCGTCCACCATGGGCGTCACTCTAGTTGGCGGTCGTCCGAACCTTTTTTGAGGTGCTCTTCCAGGTCCCAAGCGGGTAACGAACACCTCGACCCCATGCCACAAACAGCATGAAAAGCATCAGCACAATGTTCACGGGTCCGGTGGCCGCAAAGCTTCCGTGGTCCGCGTGCCACACCATGGCACCCACCATTACGAGAGATAACCCCACTGCTGCGAGCGGGATAAGGAATTGGTACACACGGAATACAGCTGGGAGTATCAAGCCCAACCCACCGAGGATTTCGAGTGTGCCGGAGATGGCGTGAAGGGTGGGGTCAAGCTCATACATCCACGCAAACGGTCCCGGCAAACCGGGAGGGACCACAAAGTGGAGGACGCCAAGAGCAACCCAATAGATTCCAAGGAAATACTGCAAGACCCAGAGCAACTTGTTCATTTGAAAATAGCCTACCTTAAGTTAGTCGGTTACGATTAGTGACATTGAATCAGTGCGGGGCCCATAACAGCAATGAGACTGGGTCACTCGGATGTAACTAGGAAGGTGTCCCCCATGGCATGCATGAGCCACGAAGTCCCAAGCCTGCAAAAGCTCTTCAGTACAATTGGTTCCAAATGGAGCTTGCTCATCCTGATATTCCTCGCCCAGAACCCTCCCAGCATTCGATTCACCGCATTGCAGCGAGAAATTTCGGGGGTCTCTCAAAAAATGCTGTCCCACACGCTGAAGTCCCTCGAACGCGACGGCTTAGTCAGGCGTGAATTCCACGCCGAGATTCCCCCGCGAGTGGAATACTCCATCACCGATCTGGGAATGAGCCTGCTGCCCGTTGCACAGGGTTTTGCTGACTGGGCATTGGAACATGGCGAGCTCATAGAAAACAAGCGTGCGGAATTCGACCTGCTCGTCGCGTAACACGCTCGTCGCACACCCATCGCACGACCCGCCAAGCCTCCCCCACTACCCTTTGGGCAGTGGGATGTGGGGGTGAGGCCTGTAGTCGGAGACCCTTCTGCTTGGTCCTCAGCATTTGCCGTGCTCGGGTCGCAGCCGAGCCTGATTCCGAACATATGCCTCATAAAAGACGGAATCGTTCAGAACTCGTTAGTTTCTGATTGTTGAGTGGGTCGATAGGCCTCGAACGGCGGCCGAAAGGCTTCACCACGTCGTAAAAGGTGTCATACGCCTATAACAATTACA
>LIAY01000149.1 GCA_001438965.1 Microbacteriaceae bacterium BACL25 MAG-120322-bin65
CACAAACGAAGATGTTCCTCTCATTGCTCAGAAAATTCGCGAGCGGGTTGTGAATGAACCCAATGTGTTTCAACTCCTTGTCGCAGAAGAGCTAGCCGCCAATCTCCCCGAACGGGAGGAATCGGCTGGTCCCATCAGCCGCGAGGTACTCCAGGAGTTGACCGGTTTTGGGGTGCTGCAACCCTTTCTTGATGATCCCGAGATCGAAGAGATTTGGATTAATGGTCCCCAATCGGTCTTCGTTGCTTCTCAGGGTGTTAGTCGGGCGCTGTCTTTGTCGGTAACCGGCGAGGACATCCGTGGGCTGGTTGAGCGCATGCTTCGACACACTGGACGAAGAGTTGATGTTTCCAACCCTTTTGTTGACGCCTCCCTCCCTGATGGATCCAGGCTTCATGTGGTGATTCCCGATATCACCCGGGAACATTGGTCGGTCAATATTCGAAAGTTTTCCACTTCGCTTCGCGAACTCGCTGATTTAGTTCAGGCCGAGGTTTTACCTCTCCAAGCTGCTCACTATCTGCGCTCCCTTGTTCGCGAGGGAAAAAGTATTTTGATCTCTGGTGCGACCCAGGCCGGTAAAACCACATTGCTCACAGCACTCTTGGCGGCCGTTAGTGATCAGGAACGCATCGTTACAGTCGAGGAGACTTTCGAGTTGAATCTCCAACATCCGGATCACGTGGGCTTGCAATGTCGGGGTCCAAGCCTCGAAGGTACCGGGGAAATTACGCTTCGGAGGTTGGTTAAAGAGGCCCTACGGATGCGTCCCGACCGGATTGTGGTCGGGGAAGTGAGAGAAGCAGAAGCTCTTGATCTGCTCATCGCTTTGAACTCGGGGCTTCCTGGCATGTGCTCTATTCACGCCAAAAGTGCTCGTCACGCCTTGGTGAAGTTATCCACCCTGCCCCTACTAGCGGGGCGCAATATCGATCACAGTTTCGTGCTGCCCACTGTGGCGGGAACGATTGATGCCGTAGTGCATGTTGAACGCTCCAGCGAAGGGGTGCGGCGCATCACCGAAATTGTCACTCTGACCGGATCCGTAGTGGAGGGGGAGATTGAGGCGGTGACGACTTTTGATTGTCGAGGCGGCGTATTGCGCCCGGTCGGAGCATCCTCGTGATGCCATCTTTTTCGGTTCTCGGTCTTGTGTTGGGGTCATTCTTGGGTGTTGGCCTGGTTTTGGTGGCATCATCAATCCCTCCTCGGGAACAGTCAACGAAGGACCGAGCGCATCGTCCCCGGCGCAGGGGCCCTTTGATTGTGATCCAGAGGCTCCTAGAAGAGGCAGGGCATGGAAACCTAGACCCCCTCGCGTTTTTAGCCCTAGGCGTGGTGGGTGCTGTGGTTATCGGTGGGGTGGTCGCACTTTTCATTCCCATTCCGGCCCTATCGATTGTTGCCACGGGCGCCAGTGTTTTCTTGGCCCTGGGGTATGTCTCTCGTCAGAAGGATGCCAGGCATCAGAGACTCGCCAGGGCATGGCCAGGGGTGATTGATCATGTGCGCTCGGCGATTCGATCGGGATCTGATGTTGTCACGGCCATCACTGCTCTGCCTGATTCACTGCCTGGAGAAATTGTGGAACCTGTTGAAGGGTTTCGCCAAGACGTAGCCCGGGGCATGGCCACCGATACAGCGCTGGCACAACTGGGCCAACGCCTAGCTGATCCTGTGGGCGATCGGATAGTTGAGGTCTTGCGCATGGCGCATGAGGTGGGCGGAACCAATCTGCCAAGCGTCTTAGTCGAGTTGCAACGAAGTGTTCGCGGTGACATCGCAGTGAGAGAAGATGCCTCAGCTCAGCAGTCTTGGATTCGCTCAGCTGCTGCACTGGCGGTGGCGGCACCCTGGGCAGTGTTGTTGGTGATTGGAACTAGGTCTCAGACAATCACCGCCTACCAAAGCACCGAGGGCACCATGGTGCTTTTTGTGGGCGCCCTAGTAAGTGTTATCGCCTATCGAATGATGAAAAGCATTGGTGCACTACCTAAACCCCGGCGGTGGCTTGTATGAGCGTCGAAGCCCTGCTCCTTGGCTCGATGATGGGCTTGGGACTATGGTCACTGGCTTCTCTAGCCTGGTCGTCACGGCGTCCAGTCACCATGACCGAGCGTATTGCGCCCTACTTACTTGATGTCTCCGCCAGAGCTCGAGAAATCCATAACCCTCCAGTGGATGATCCGCTCGTGATCGCGGGGAAAGTAATCGCACCAGATGTTGCTGTTTTCATTACTCGCGTTGATCGGCTTTTAGGAGGTAGAAAGTCTCAAAAAGTGGTTTATCAACAATCAGGCAGAGTCGAACCTTTTGAACAGTTTCGACACAGGAGAGCCTTTAGCGCTGTCGTGGCTGCTCTGGTCGGCGCTCTGGCAGGGGCAGGTGTAGCGATTGTGTTGGCGCTACCGGTTCTTGTGACCGGTGCTACCGGGTTCCTGGCCGGCGCCATGATTACCTTGGTCTGGCAGGACTACCAACTTACCCGAGACGTGAAGAGGCGAGCAGCTGGTATTACTGAGGAGTTCCCCACGATTATTGAGCTCCTGGGTCTCGCCTTGGCCGCGGGTGATTCCCTGCCTCGAGCCCTAATGCGAGTGACCAAGCGTGCACCAGGTGAACTGGGACGGGAATGGG
>LIAY01000150.1 GCA_001438965.1 Microbacteriaceae bacterium BACL25 MAG-120322-bin65
GAGGGTTCTTTGGAACCGCGTGGTGATTCGCTCATCAGACTCCCTCTAGCTCGATTGACTTACCCTATCGGAGTTTTTATCTCCGATGCGACTCGCGCTTTTTGCCAACTTTATGGCGTCAAAAAGATAGGAAAAACCGACTATCCAATACAACACAACGACTGCCACAGCAAGTATCCAGGCGATCGAATTAGTCACTAATCCAATCGCTGGCACCACTGTTCCTAGTAGAAACAGGGGTAAAACAAAGAGCATCCCAAACGTGGAAACTTTGCCCCACCACTTAACCGGCAAGGTGCCATGACCGTAGCGAGTCATCACAAGACCGCCAACGCCCAAGAGGGCATCGCGCAACATTACGGCGATGACGAACCACCAGGGAACAACTTCTTGGATAGCCAAGGCAATAACGGTCGCGGCAATGAAGAGTCGATCAGCAAAAGGGTCCAGGAACTGGCCAAGTTTCGTAATCTGGTTCATCGACCGAGCGATGAGCCCATCGACAAAATCTGTCAACACAGCGGCAACGAGCAGAATAAAAGCGGGCACCAGCTGGTCTCGGATGACCAGAACCAGGAAAACAGGAATGGCCATCAAACGCACCACGCTCACGAGATTGGCCAGAGTGAAAATCCGTGAGCTCACTATTTGCGTTTCCACCATGTCCTCAGTGTAGGAGGGCCCGGCAAATTTTCAGAAACGTCAGGGCTCGCACTCTCGGGTTAATCCATCGATTTGGGTTGACACCGTTTAGCCTTAGGGCATGTCGTGCATTCGTTTTAACACCACAGCGCAACGAGCTCAGTTGGCGCAGGCTTCCTCTGGTCCCAGGAAAGATGAACCTGTTGCCGCTTTCCTCTCCCCCGAGATCACACAATCTAAGGTGGATCGCATCGCGAGGTTGGCCAGAGATGCGAACCCAAAAATTCGAGAATCAGCAGCGTTGTCTTATCACGCACCGTTAGCGGTCTATGAAGCGCTCTCGAAAGATCCCAACGAGGGCGTGCGGACGTGTTTGGCGCGAAACCGCGCGACACCGTGTGACGTACTGCGCACGCTAGCCCGGGACTCCTCCGAAACGGTGCGGGCTTTTGTTGCCCTCAACTATTCAGTTCCCGCCGATGCCATGGCGCTCCTGGCCCAAGATGCCAGCGAGACAGTGCAGAGAATCGTGCAATGGAAAGATTCGGTGCGCGACGAGGATGCCAAAGAGGCAGAGAGTCCCGAGCTAGTCTCGCTCTAAGCACCTAATTGTTGAAGCCTCTTCGGCAAGATTGTCGTCAAAGCAACTAAGGCTTTGTAGCGAAAGCTGGGAATAACCACCGGACGGGCCGCCTCGAGGGCTTTGAGCGACTCGCGCACGACATAGTCGGCGCGAAGCCACATCAGACGAGGGAAACGCGAGACATCCATGTCCATGCGTTGATGGAATTCGGTGCGGGTAAAACCCGGAGCTACAGCACTGACAAACACGCCGCGGGATCGATAGGTGGCATGGAGTGATCGCGCCATGGTCAAGCCCCAGGCTTTATGAGCTGAATACGTGCCACGGGCTAAGTAACCAGCAACGCTGGAGACGATGACGATGCGTCCCTCACCTCGTTCCACCATGGCCGGCAGGGCTGCCTTCATCAACTCCAGTGGAACACTGACATGGATGGCAAGGTGATCGCGCTCTTGCTGCAGATCACTGTGAGCAAGATTGCCCCCAATGCCATATCCAGCGTTATTAATCAGCACCCGCACCGGTTTGTTGGTGTCGCCTAAGCGCTGCGCCACGACGGCAACCTCCTCCGGTTTGTGAAGATCAGCAGAGAGAACTTCGGTTGCCACTGCGTAGGTTTCTTCGATTTCCGTAGCGAGTGCGCTCAAGGCCTCAACATCACGCGCAACGAGGACAACACTGTGTCCCGCCCTGGCAAGCTGGCGAGCAAACTCTCTGCCAAGCCCCGCACTCGCGCCTGTAATCAGTGCCCATCTGTTCGCCATCATAGAACTCAGTGTAGAAGGGCCTGCTAGCTAGTCGACCAGGAGTTCGCCTACCAAGGATTCGATTCGGGCCTTAATGTCGTCGCGAATCTCACGCACAGTCTCAATCCCCTGCCCCGCTGGGTCAGTGAGCTCCCAATCCTCGTAGCGCTTACCAGGGAAGATGGGACACGCGTCTCCACAGCCCATGGTAATTACCACGTCGCTTGCTCTGACCGATTCCACGCTCAAAATCTCGGGTGTGTAAGAAGCAATATCAATACCTTCTTCGGCCATTACCGCCACCGCCTGAGGGTTGATCATCTCCGCGGGCTCAGAGCCTGCGGAGAACACCCGAACACGGTCTCCCCCCATCTCACGCAGATAGCCGGCAGCCATTTGAGATCGACCGGCGTTGTGAACACAGACAAACAATACGGTGGGCTTTTCCATGGCTACTCCTTAGCGTGAGGACACAAACAGGGGCGACTATAGCGCGTCGCGGTTAACCCCAAAATTG
>LIAY01000151.1 GCA_001438965.1 Microbacteriaceae bacterium BACL25 MAG-120322-bin65
AAGACGGGGAAGATTTGTTCGCTAAAGAGCTCATCAAGTCGGATTCGATCGGCTTCGTCAAGATCGCTCCACGATTCGATGTGCAGGTCAGCAGAGTCCAGGGCAGGTTTGACTAATTCATGGAACGCACTGGCGTGACGCTCTTGGAGCTCGTGGGTCATCTGGGAGAGGTCATCGAGCACTTGCTGGGAGGAGCGCCCTGTATTGGTCGGAACGGCTATGCCGGTGACCAGGCGCCGTTTGAGACCCGCGACTCGGACCATAAAAAACTCATCGAGGTTGCTCGCAAAGATGGCCAAGAAATTCACTCGCTCTAGCAGCGGCGTTTCGGGGTCTTCCGCTAATTCCAGCACCCGTTGGTTAAAGGCAAGCCAGCTTAATTCTCGGTCGAGATAGCGCTCATCGGGTAAGTCGTCGGTGGGGATGGGGCGCGAATCATCAAAGTCGTCGCTAAAGTCGCCGCTTACCCCAGCGCTGACGTCGTAGTCGGCCCGGATTTCATTCACAGCCGACATTGTGGCATCACTTTCCCTGCACGAACAGGCCTAGAGGTTAACAGGGAGCAACGCAGGTTAGGCCGAAGCAGGTCTACTCGTGGGTGAATCTTCTCGTTGCGAAAGCGAATCGGGTGTATCGCTCACCGTAAAGCGGTATCCGACATTGCGCACCGTGCCAATCAGCGACTCCATCTCGCCAAGCTTTGCCCGGAGCCTGCGCACATGGACATCGACTGTTCTGGTGCCACCGAAATAGTCGTAGCCCCACACTTCACTGAGAAGCTGCTCACGGGTGAATACTCGCTGCGGGTGACCGGCTAAGAATCGCAGCAACTCAAACTCTTTGAACGTTAGATCAAGGGCTCGACCGTTGGCTTTGGCTTGGTAGCTCACTTCGTCGATGGTTACACCTGAGGCGGAAATCATTTGATCATCAGAGTCGTTGCTGCTTCTAGTCGTGATGAGTCGAATTCGTGCATCGACTTCCCCGGGGCCAGCGGAGGCCAGAACAACGTCATCAAAGCCCCATTCAGCGGTGACCGCGGGCATTCCCGCTTCAGTCACCACAACCAGCAGGGCAGCGGAAATTCCGGTGGTGGTGAGAATTCGACACAGCGCTTTTGCTTGAGCGAGATCACCTCTGGCATCCACGATCACCACATCCGCTAAGGGGGCATTGACCAGCGAAGCCGGTTGGGCCGGAATCGTGCGGACTTTGTGGCTAAGCAAACTCAGCGCGGGGAGAACCACTGTGCCCTCATCGGAGCTCAGCGTCAAAATGGTGGCCATAATCCCATCACCTCGCTTCCCGAAACTTTGGACCAGTCTAACGGGCCTCTATCCTGGTGTTATGGCGCATTTTTTCAGTAACGTGGTTCCGGTCTGGGTCGTCACGGCCCTTGGTGTTGTCGTTGTGGCCCTTGCGGTGAGCGTCGACAACCGAGTGGCCAGCATGGTGGCAGTCTTAGCGACATCGTTGCTGGTGGCCTTTATTTTGCAGGTAGTCGCGTATCAATCTGAGGGCCTGGTCAGTCGGTTGTCGCTGGCCGTAACCGGGAGTGTGCTGTTAACTGCCCTCGCCACCGTGGTGTTTCAAGTACTGAGCGTCGTAGACTAGAAGCATGCTCCTTGCACTAGAAATCTTCTTCCTGGGCCTTTTGGCTTTAGCCTCGCTGGCCATTGCCTGGGTGTCCTGGATAGTCCTTCGCAACCTTTTTAGAGGCCAGCGCTAAACCGGTGGAATCTGCTCACCTTGAGCCCGAATCATCAGCCCAGGCGCGCTCGGGTGATGTTTTTCACCACCAGAGGTTACTGCTGGCTGGAGATGCTGTAGTTGATTGTTCTTCGCGGGAACTTCTCACGGTCACCGGGCCTGATCGCCTGATCTGGCTCAATTCTTTGATCACCCAGAAAGTTGATGACCTCACCCCCGGACAAACCAAAGAGTCCATGATCTTGAGCCCTCAGGGCAAGATCGAATACCCCTTTTTGATGACCGATGATGGTGACACCACCTTCTTGCTCACCGAATCAGGCTTAGGCGAGCCGCTTCGCGCGTGGCTCCAATCGATGGTTTTTCGCATGGATGCCCAGGTTTCTCTCATCAGCGGCAAACAGGTTCTTGGCTTCCTCACCGAGATCAGCCAAGAGGTGGAACTCCATCCAGCGGTGATCGAATTTGTTGATCCGTGGCCAAGCGTTGGTGAAGGTTCTATCGGCTATGCCAGCGAGCCACACCTGGGTGCTTCCTGGTCGTTGACGTATCGCGTTTATGACCACGATGCCAAAGCTGACCTGGACCCTCTGGTTCTGGTGCCCGAATCCAGCCTGACTGGGCTGATGATTGCGGTAGCTAGGCCCACGATGGCAGAAGTCGATGAGAAGAGCTTGCCTCACGAATTAGATTGGCTGAGAACGTCTATTCACCTGGAAAAGGGATG
>LIAY01000152.1 GCA_001438965.1 Microbacteriaceae bacterium BACL25 MAG-120322-bin65
TCCACCACCTAAGGCAAGGCCGTTGATGAAGCAAAACGAGGGAACCCCCAGCTCGCCCAAGAGACCCAGAGTTTGATGGCCCAACTTCACCATCAGAACACCGGTATCGCGATCGGGAATGTCACCCACTTTGGACAGGTCCGCTCCAGCAGCCAAGATAAACGGGTTACCTGTTATGGCCACTGCCTGAATTTCTCCCCGTGAGGCTGATGCCTGGATTTCACGCAGAGTGTCGCGCAATTCGGTGAGGCCGTGCGGGCCAAGCGTATTGGGGCGGGTGTGGTCTTTGCCATTATCAAGCGTGATCAGCGCCAGCGTTCCGTGGGACAGAGGCAAGGGAATGTGACGGACATAACTGTGCGTCACCACCTCGTCACTGGAATGCGCGAGTAGCGGCCCAAAATCTACGAAGTCGTACTGCGCCGTGGGTAGGGTAGCCATTTATTTGGTCGCCTTGTGGTGGGGGTTTTCCCAAATAACACTGCCGCCTTGACCAAGCCCGACACACATGGCGGTGAGCCCATAGCGCACCTCGGGGTGTGCCTCGAATTGGCGGGCCAGTTGAATCATGAGACGAACACCCGAGGCGGCCAGAGGATGCCCTAAAGCAATAGCGCCACCCCAAGGGTTCACTCGAGGGTCCTCATCGTCGATTCCAAAATGGTCAAGAAAGCTCAGCACCTGAACGGAGAAAGCTTCGTTGAGCTCAAAGAGCCCGATGTCCTGGATGCTCAATGACGCTTTGTCGAGCGCTTTCTGTGTGGAGGGTATTGGTCCTAGCCCCATCACTTCTGGTTCAACACCGGCGAAACCGAAAGAGACCATTCGCATCTTGATGGAAAGATTCATCTGCCGGGCGAAAGACTCCGAGGCGATGGCGGAAACGGTTGCCCCATCAGTCAGGGGGGAGGCGTTACCTGCGGTCACTTTGCCATGGGGTCTAAACGGAGTCTTGAGTGCTGCGAGGCCCTCCATCGTCGTCTCTGGTCGACGGCCCTCATCCTCGGTGGCCATGGAATAGCCGGCATCGCCGCGAAGTGCGACCGGAATGAGATCAGGTTGAATTAGGCCCGCTTGATAGGCCGCTTCGACTTTTTGTTGAGAGAGCATTCCGAAGCGATCGGCTCGCTCCTTTGTTAGCTCGGGGAAGCGATCGTGGAGACGCTCGGCAGTGATACCCATGTTTAGCGCGTCGGGACTAACCAGTTTTTCGGACAAGAACCTGGGGTTTGGATCCACGTCACCGCCGAGAGGGTGGTGACCCATGTGCTCCACACCACCGGCGATAGCCAAGTCGTAGGCGCCGAAGGCGATGCCTCCTGCGATGGTCGTAACAGCGGTCATGCCACCGGCACACATGCGATCAATCGAATAGCCTGGCACGCTGAGCGGTAATCCTGCCAAAATGGCGCTTGTGCGTCCCAGTGTTAGCCCTTGATCACCACTTTGAGTGGTGGCGGCAATAGCAACGTCATCAATTGCCTCGGGTTTGATGCCTGGGTTGCGCTCGAGGAGCCCAATGATGGCCGAAACGACCAAATCATCGGATCGGGTGCGCCAATACATGCCCTTTTCGCCCGCGCGCCCGAAGGGCGTCCTCACTCCATCAACATAGACGACCTGATTATTTGGCATGCTTCACCCTTTCGCCGGACCGTGTTCCATCGTAGGGATAAACCACCACAGGGGTGATTTCACCTAAGGGTTCCTACGAAAAAGAAGCTCTCGGGCCTAATCTTTTTGGTGGTTACCTACAAAAGCCTCGGTGAGAGATTTTGCTACCAGGGAAATTTGCCAGGCTCTGGCACCCCTGCTTTCTAGAGCGAGCGCGATGGACTCCTCGGTAACATCCGCCGGTGGTTCCCAACACACTCGACGGAGATAATCCGGGGTGAGGAGGTTCTCGCTAGGAATGTTGTGTTCCTCTGAGACGAGTGCGAGAGCTTCCTTGGCTGCCTGGAATCGAGCGTGGGCTTCTGGGTTTTTATCCACCCACACTCTCGGGGGCGGTGGGCCTTCTGAATGGGCTCGTGCCTCAGGAAGGTCCTCGGTGGTTTTGCCACGCTCCATGGCATCCCACCATCTATCGAGTTGAGACCTCGATGCGCGTCCGTGGAACGCTTTAAGCCCAGCTAGCTCGCCTTTGCTCTTGGGGTTAGCCAACAGCGCTGCCACCAGCGAACGATCGGGAACGAGGCGCCCAGGGGAGGTGTCAATCTCTCGCGCGTACTCTTCCCTGGCTTGCCACAGCTCACGCGCAACAGCCAGGGCTTTGGGTCCGCGGATCTGGTGCAGTCCCGAAAGCCGTCGCCATGGTTCTGCTCTGGGGCC
>LIAY01000153.1 GCA_001438965.1 Microbacteriaceae bacterium BACL25 MAG-120322-bin65
CCTGGGGTTTATAACGTGCAAATGGTGGGCACCCATGTGAATGGGTCAACCCTGCAACTCACCTCACAAATCACCATCGGTGGGGTGGGAGAATTCACCAGTATTGGTGCGAACATCCCCGTCATCAAATAGTTCCCACTGACACCTGACGGGTTGTTTTCACCCGCCAAAGACTCGTTCAAGTGTTCTAGGGCCACAAAACTTTTCAAACGCGGGTGTGCACACAACCCTGGGCTACGGGGTGTCCTGTCTGCCTGTGTTGATGTTTTACCCCGCCCCTAGTTGATGCCGGTAGGGGGTGGTCCTCTCTGCTCCATCAAAATAGAGTTCTGTTATGGGAATGGAAATTGGACTCTGGAGAATTGACGACGGAATCCAGCAGGTCGAACTAGGGGACATGCCGTCTGAGGAGCAGCTCGAGGCCCTCCTCGAGAGAGACCCAACAATTCTGGGTGAACGCTTGCTCATCATTGGTCGACAAATCCAAACAGATCGTGGAAAACGACTCGACCTGCTTGGAATCGATTCGGAGGGAGCCCTGAGAGTATTAGAGCTCAAACGGGGTCGTGCACCCAGAGACGCCGTGGCGCAAGTTCTTGAATACGGTGCTTGGGTTCAGAAGCTATCCCACGAGGACGTAGTCGAAATATTCCAATCAAAATCCTCTGGGACAGCATTTGAAGCAGCTTTTGAGGAGGTGTTCGGATTTGGTCCCCCCGATGAAATCAATAGCGGCCACAAGTTAACTCTTGTGTCGACTGAGCTCGACCGTGACGCACAAGAAATCATTGAGTACCTCGACTCTGCCTACCAGGTGCCTATCAATGTTGTTTTCTTCCGGTACTTCAAGGATGGCGACCAGGAGTACATCGCCAGGAGCTATTTGATCGAAGATGCTCAGGAGTCGATCGGCCAGAGAAAAAAGTCTGCAAAAACGAGGGAGACCTGGAACGAGACCGACTGGTACGTGTCTTTCAACAGGTCGTGGGATGACGCTGTCCGGTATGGCTTTATCTCTGCCGGTGGCGGGGAGTGGTACTCAAACACACTGCGAGGGGTACCTCAGGGGGCAAGGATCTGGGTGTGTGTGCCCAAAACTGGATATGTCGGCGTTGGAATCGTTACCGGCTCACCAAAAACATTTGAAGAATCACATTTGGCCTCGATCAAGGAGCTTGATGACCTGCGCTATGGACGCACCGACAGCGAAAAGGAATGGGTGTTGCCCGTGGATTGGCAACAAACGGTGAAAATCGAAGACGCAATATGGGAGAAGGGCATGTTTGCGAACCAGAATTCTGCCTGCAAACTCCGAAACCAATTCACCCTGGACATTTTGTTCCGAACTTTCGAGGCTGAGGAGCCCAACGTTATTGAAACAGGGCAGAAGAGCACCTTGGCGGAACGTATGGCCGACTCCGCCCCGCAAGTCGTGGTCGAGGAAAATGGAGTCGAGCGACTCGTCCCTCTGCGGTAGTTCGTTGCTGAGTCGGTAGCCACTAAGAAGAAGCCCTAGCTCTGCGGGGGCCCTGGAATTGGTCCAAAACCTCGGAGACGCAAGAAAGGCGAAGAACGATCTACGGTGATCCTTACGTCAAGAACCGCAGGGGCATATGGGAGTTCGTTCTCGGGGGGTCCACTGATACGAATCTTCTCGACGTTAGGGTCTTCGACGACGCAACGAAGAAGTCCACCTACACAACCCAGACGAAGTCTGCGGAGCCTGCCGGGGTTTCCAACTGTCCACTGTGCGCTCTCGGCCATGATGCAAACAAGTCAAAGGTATGGGCACCCAAAGACATGGACGCAGATCATGTAAACGCCTGGAGTCGTGGAGGTAAAACGTCTCCTGATAACTGTCAGATGCTCTGCAAGACTCACAATTGGGCTAAGGGTAACCGCTAACGCCTCTCACGACTAGCCCTCCACTTGGGCTCCGCAGTCATCACAGCGGTAGACACTGTAGGAGATATAGCAACGTGTTAGGCAGTCTGGGCAGTTTGGAATTGTTCCAGGTATTCGGGTGTCCATGGTTGGACGTTAGTGGGGTCTGGGTGCCCAGAACAGGCCACATCCATATCTGTGGATAGATTGCCGAGACCGTCAAAATCGCTTCACTGCGGAAGGCTTCGAATCTTTGGGCACCCTTTTTGGACACCCTTTTCCTCAATTCCGCCGAAGTTCACCTCTGTCCAACGGGGTAAAAAACAGCGAATTTGCTCATCAGTCGAACATTGACAAACCCTTATGAACCCAACGCTCGTAACTGGGGGTCAAGGGGTCGCAGGTTCAAATCCTGTCAGCCCGACTG
>LIAY01000154.1 GCA_001438965.1 Microbacteriaceae bacterium BACL25 MAG-120322-bin65
TCCGTCCCAGTAACTGTGACCGCTAAAAAAGTAAGAGATGGCCCTGGCAGGCGCTGTCCGCAGCGGCAATTTGAGTCCCTAGAGATTTTGGCACGGGAGTCATTATGGCGCAGGTAGTGGGGCGCAGGATCTTCAAGACCAGCTCGACCCCGGTGGTTTCTGTGACGATTTCCGAGGCTTTCCCGTCCAATCAAACAGGCCTAGAGCTTGAGTAACTCCTCAAGGCGCAGCCGCAATGAGTCAGCATCGTTGGTTTCGATGGCAAGAATCTTGGTACGACTCGTGTGGCCTCCCGCTACCTCCACGTCGGCTTTGTGAACACCCAGGGCTGAGGCGACTGCCGCGATCACAGCGCTATTAGCCCCGCCATCGACTGGTTGGGCGTGCACGCTGACCAGCAGTGCGCCGGTATCACCGTATGAGCCGCCCACTCTTGCTTGAGACGATCCTGGTTTAACCCGAATCGTGATGCGAAAAGTAGCCATGGGCACTATCCAATCACTGGTCCAGGTGCGGGGGCCTAACTGCTCTTGGATTCCTTGGTGTCCCAGAAGATTTTATACAGTTCTGAGGGTCGACGGAGCTTGTCGTCTAAGTCACCAACGTCGTAGATACTGAATTTTCGAGTATCGCGTGGGCCCACCCCGGACACTCCCAGAGCCATTTCCGTGCCGCCAAAATCAAACTCCAGCAGGTCCAAAACGGTGGGCAAAATACTGAAGTGCACCAGCTCGGACCGGTTGGGTTGGGCACCTCGGGGAGACCAGAAACGGTTGTAGATGGTGCGGTGGGGTTCGAGGTCCATGGTGTCTTGGACGACGTTAGGCATCGAAAGGTGGTCTCCGGTGACTACCACCACGGTGTCCTCGAGGTACCCGTTCTTCTTCATGTAGCGGAGGAATTCCGCCAACATGTCTGAGGTGCACGCGACGATACCGGGCAAGTCCTCGGCGCCTTTACGCTCACACGTATCACTGAGATAGCCCTCGGGCCGGTGGGTGTCCACGGTCAGAACGGTCAGCGCGAATGGATCACCCGTGGCATGAAGAGCGTCCAATTCTTCTTTGGCGTAACCCAAAAGCTTGTCGTCGTTGAGACCCCATTTAGTGAAGTCGGCTTCGCCAATTGATTCCCAGTACGGCTGGCCCTTGACACTGTCATAGCCGTGTTCTTGAAAGAATTTACCTTTTCCGGCAAATTCGGGGTCGGCGCCGCCGACGAAGTGATTGGTGTACCCGGCATCATCAAGAATGTCACCCAGACAGGTAATACCGGGCATAAAGGAATCAACCTGCTCGCCTATGCGGTTAATGCTCTTGAGCCCTAGCTGTTGGCGAATATCGAACTGGTTTTTCTCTTTGAGTAGAACACCGCACTGGCTGGCAACGAGACCAGCGATAGTCCAGCCGGTTCCACCGACCTCGCGAAAGTCGGGAAAAGTCACCCAGTCCCGGGTTTCATAGTCCAGGGAATCAAGAAGGTTTTCTCCCCATAAATCGGGGTTGCGATAAGTGTTCTCTAGGGATTCGACATAAATCATCACCAGGTTCAAAGGCTTTGCCGGGGTCGAGATGTCTTTTGGGAACTCATAGAAGGCCTCGATAAACGACGACGGTTTGGCGTTTTGAACAAAGGAAACAGCACCGATGTTATGAGCAAATGCGGGCGTTGATGCGCCCAGTACAAGGCTGGGGACCAGAAGCGTCACGGCAAGCCCGGGGGAGAGTACGCGGTGACCCAAGCGTGAATACCAATGGCTGCGAGGTGTCTCGACATGAGCAACATAAGCCTGTTTTGCCCCTGCCACGAGGCGTCGGGTCACCAGAGGTCCCATAATTCCCACTGTGATCGGTAACACGATGATGGCTATCACCGATATGACAATGAAACCTGCACCCATGGGCCGGATTACTTCGGCGATGTTGACCAGGTGATAGACGAACTGGGACAACTCAAGAGGTCCAAAGTTCAGCACAATCCAGACGTTGGCAATCGTGATGAGGCTAGCAAGCCACCACAGAAAAGAGGCAACGCCGTCGCCCACCCACGAGGGGG
>LIAY01000155.1 GCA_001438965.1 Microbacteriaceae bacterium BACL25 MAG-120322-bin65
ATGGTTAGAATCCGTCCATATTCCCGAATACAACGAGGGAACGTGGACTAATCACCCCCCTAGGCGTAAACGCAAACTCTTGCTCCACAAAGAACAAATAGAGAAGCTCGCTCATCGCGTTACTGCAGGCGGCTACACCTTGGTTCCCCTGCGGCTCTACTTTCTTGATGGCAATGCAAAAGTCGAAATTGCTGTTGCTAAAGGAAAGAAGGAGTACGACAAGCGCCAGAGCTTGCGGAAAAAACAGGATGATCGTGAGGCGCAACGGGCAATATCGCATCGCAAGAACCTCGGTGACTAAAGCTCCCTGGCTTCTAGCTAGTTCATACCCCTTGGCTCTATAGTGAAGTGGTGCCCTAGGGCACGTGATGGCATCTAACTCCACAGCGCACCAACCAATGCTTCCCTCAGATTCTGAGGTTGGCAATCATGGGGATGATCGGTTTCGACATTGCTTGTGATTCCATAGGGAAGCGGGCCGAGAATGCAGAGTTATCTCGTAAACGTCCTCTGCAAACTATAGGTGCCAATACAAAGCGCACCGACTTCGCTCTCGCTGCCTAAGCAGCGGACAAGTCCGTCAGACTGAGCTTGCCTTTGGCTCAACCCCTGGCGTCGTTTAAAAGGCTTGCTGATGACTTGTGTTTCAGGGGTCATCGGGACTCTTAACTGATCCTGGGCCTGTCGTTCTGAGTGCTTGTGCTAAAGAACGGGGCCGAGTAAAACGTCCTCACAAGATACGCCCGTAGAAGACTGTGGTTCGAAGTAGTGGACCCGGGTTCGATTCCCGGCATCTCCACCACCGGTGCGCTGTGGTAACCATCTCGTTACCGAGCTGCTTTAGGATTGGGCTCCTGTCATAACTAAGGAGCCCCTGGTGCGGCCAACACTGAGTCAACGTCTACTTGCAGAATTTCTCGGCACAGCACTAATCGTCACCGGGGTTATCGGTGCTGGTCACATGGTTCAGGACCTAGGGGCCAGCCCTGCTCTAGGACTGTTGATGATTGCCCTGTCAGTTGGTTTCATCATCGTTTTGGCAATTTCGATGCTTGCCCCTATCTCTGGCTCGCATTTCAACCCGGCCGTTTCTCTGGCGATGCTCCTTCGAAAAGACATCAGCTCTGTGGATGCCGGATTGTATGTTCTAACCCAGTTTGTTGGGGGTGCGATAGGGGCGCTTGTTGCCAATGTGATGTTTAGCGCACCAGCGTGGAGTATTTCCCAGGTGGATCGAAGCGGGATGGGGATCTGGCTGGGCGAAGCCTTCGCAACGGGCGGTCTCGTCCTTATTGTCTTGGTGTTAGTCGATGGTGGCCGGGTGGAATGGATTCCACCGAGTGTGGGAATGTGGGTTGCCGCGGGACATATTTTCACCTCTTCGACCTCGTTTGCAAACCCTGCCGTTACCTTCGGCCGCATGCTAAGCGGTGCCATCACGGGTATTACCCCGGAATCAGGTCTATATTTCTTTGTTTTTCAGATCGTGGGCGCTCTGGTGGCACTGATGATTGCGACCACGCTCAGACCTCGCAAGGCTCTCACGTCCTAAGTACTAGCCTTTGCGTGGCTAAAACGTAACGCTCGTTGCTTGATCCTTGATTGCAGCGGCATCGGACCTGGAGGGATAAGACGATTGTGCCCCTGGGCTTTGCACGCTCTGGGTTGCGGCAATCACACCCCCAGCGAGAGCCTGTTGCCAGGGCAAACGCTGATCCAATAGCGCCACAAAGTAACCCACAAAGCAATCCCCGGCACCCACGGTGTCGATGGCCTGAGTTGCGTAAGCGGTGTAGCTAAAGCACGCACCATCCATGAACCCCACAGCGCCTTGCTCACCGAGGGTGATGATCAGATGGCAGCCAAGTTTCTCAGACCAGCTAGAAATTGCCTCGCACACCTCATCCACGCTCATGCCCTCGAGCGAGAGGGTAACTCCCAAGGAGCCCATCACGCCTTCTAGTTCAACCTCGTTGGCAATCAGCCACGTGGTGTGATCGAGAAT
>LIAY01000156.1 GCA_001438965.1 Microbacteriaceae bacterium BACL25 MAG-120322-bin65
CAAAGTTCTCAACATCGTGAGTGCTGAGGGCGTAGTCCTCGATGGCAATACTTTGCGAGGTTTTAGCCTCGGGGAAGCTTGGAAGCCAGTCTTGTAAACGGTTGACCCACAGCGTGCAAAAAGCGCAATCTCCGTCATAAATCAACACGTGGCTATCGATTCCCGAGTTCTGTGGCATAGCTCCATGCTAAACCGAGTGCCTGTGCGCCCGGTAGGATAGTGAGGCAGGGCTACGGTTGAAAGTTTCTGCTCCGTCTTCGCCCCCTTAAGGAAATTTCATTATGGCTATTGCCACGAGAAACGACGTGCGTAATGTCGCGATTGTTGCCCACGTTGACCACGGAAAAACGACCCTGGTTGATGCCATGTTGCGTCAAACCGGATCTTTTGCCGATCACGGCCCTGTTACCGAGCGCGCCATGGACTCTGGTGACCTAGAAAAAGAAAAAGGCATCACGATCCTCGCCAAGAACACGGCAGTGACCTATAACGGGCTTCACTCCGAGGGTAAAGACATCACCATTAACGTGATCGATACCCCTGGCCACGCCGATTTTGGTGGCGAAGTGGAACGTGGACTGAGCATGGTCGATGGCGTTGTGCTGTTGGTTGATGCCAGCGAGGGCCCGCTGCCACAAACCCGCTTTGTTTTGCGTAAAGCGCTTGCCGCAAAACTTCCCGTAATTTTGCTGGTGAACAAAACGGATCGTCCTGACTCGCGCATTGACGCAGTCGTGCACGAAACCCAGGACCTACTTATTGGTTTGGCTTCTGACCTCTCTGACGAGGTACCGGATTTAGACGTTGACTCCATTTTGGATTTGCCCATTATTTATGCCTCCGGTCGCGAAGGCGCTGCTAGCGCGAATAAGCCCTCTGATGGCACCCTGCCCGATAACGACAACCTCGAGCCACTCTTTGGCGCGATTCTTGCGCACATCCCACCGCCCACCTATGACGACACCCACCCTCTCCAGGCCCACGTCACCAACTTGGACGCTTCGCCCTTCCTAGGCCGTATCGCCTTGTTGCGTATCTTCCAGGGCAAGCTAAGTAAAGGCCAAACGGTGGCTTGGGTTCGCCACGATGGCAGTGTTCAGAACGTGCGGATTACCGAATTGCTGGTGACCAAAGCGTTGGAGCGAGTTCCCACCCAAAGCGCCATGGCAGGCGACATTGTTGCGGTAGCTGGTATTGACGAAATCACCATTGGCGAGACCATTGCCGATCCCGATGACATCCGGCCACTGCCCGCCATCACGGTCGATGAGCCCGCCATCTCGATGACGATTGGCACGAACACTTCACCGCTAGTGGGAACCGTCAAAGGTCACAAGCTGACTGGTCGCATGGTGAAAGACCGTCTCGATCGCGAACTCATCGGTAACGTCTCAATCCGCGTGGTCGACGTGGGACGTCCCGACGCGTGGGAAGTTCAAGGACGTGGCGAGCTAGCTCTGGCCATTTTGGTTGAGAACATGCGCCGTGAAGGCTTTGAGCTCACCGTGGGTAAGCCACAGGTAGTCACCAAAAGCGTCAATGGTTCGGTTCATGAACCGTTTGAGGCTCTTACCATC
>LIAY01000157.1 GCA_001438965.1 Microbacteriaceae bacterium BACL25 MAG-120322-bin65
CAAAGAGGCTCACGCCACCAACAACCGCTGCGGCAACTCCGCTCAGCACGATGGTTCGACCAGCTGCGGCCTCAACCACACCGATTCTGCTCACGTGGAACAGGCCGGCAATAACCGCAAGGCTTGAGGTGATGACGAAAGCGGTGATGCGAATTCGCACGACCTTGATGCCAGCTCGTCTGGCAGCTTCTGGGTTACCACCAACTGCGTAGAGGTGACGACCAAACTTGGTTCTATCCAACAGGAATGTTCCCAGGAAGATAATTAGCAGCACGATCGGGATAACAATCGGAACACCGGAGATCTCCTTGACCGAGGCACTTCGGTTTAGGTTCAGCACGTAAACCACGCCACCACCGACAGCGGTAATGAATGCAAGCTTGATAAGCAGCAGTGATAGTGGTCGGTTAACCAGTCCACTGGCAGTTCTGCGATAGCGGTCGTAGAGGCCCATGCCGGCAGAAACCAACACCACGATTGCCAGTAGCCACCAACCACCCCAAACCGGCAGGTTGTCGTTCATGATGGCGCGAACCTCTGGAACCTCAACGCGGAACAGTCCACCGTCCCCAAGCAGAATAAGTGCCACACCCTGAAGCCCCAGGAAGAACGCAAGCGTGATCACGAACGATGGAACTCCGATTTTGGCAACGAAGAATCCAATCGCGAATCCAAGCACCACTCCAACCAGTAAGGCGCTAACCAGGCCGATTGGCCAGGGCACTCCGAAGGTTGTGGTGAGGTAAAAAACGTCCATTGCAACACCGGCTGCAACACCAGCCGAAAGGTCAATCTCTGCAATCACCAGCACGAAGACCAGTGCGATAGCAAGGGTTGTCAGCTGAGCCGCCTGCACAAATAGGTTGGCAAAGTTCAGCTTGGTCAGGAAGTAGGGGCTGAGGTATGCAAATAGGGCGGTGAGCACTAGTAGTGCGCCGGTTGCCGGCAGTGCACCCATCTCACCGTTCTTGACTCGTGCGAAGTAGGCCTTCACCTGGTCAACAACGCCACCTTCGTGGCCGGATGGAATCTCTTGAGCGGCCAAACTTAGACCTGTTGAATTCTGGTTTGTCATCGATTAGTCCTCAACGCCCTTGGTTCCGGTGATGTAGCCAACCACATCGTTTTGGCTGGTATCGGTGGTCTCAATCTGGGTGACCATGCGACCCAAATACAAAACTGAGATGTCGCCACAAACCTTGAACACATCGGCCAGGTTGTGGCTGATGATCAGGACCGCAACCCCAGAATCTGCAAGGCGCTGAACGAGGTTTAGAACCTGCTCGGTCTGAGCAACACCAAGCGCGGCTGTTGGCTCATCCAGAATCACAAGCTTCGCATTGCGAAGCACTGACCTGGCGATAGCAACAGTCTGACGCTGTCCACCAGACAAAGAAGAAACCTTTTGGCGAACCGACTTCACGGTTCTAACAGATAGGGA
>LIAY01000158.1 GCA_001438965.1 Microbacteriaceae bacterium BACL25 MAG-120322-bin65
ACTTGGTTGCAACCGCCGGGGGAGTCTTCGGCGCTTCTGGTATTCCTCAGCCAGCATTACTGCTCCACTCCCAACGACCAATCTATGGGCACAAACCCTGCTTCTTCACGGTAGCGGTTTGTTCGAGAAAATGGTCGAGAACCAAAAAAGCCCCGGTGTGCCGAGAGCGGGCTGGGATGGGCTGATTCGATGGTGGGAGTATCGCCCAGTAAGGGTTTTAGCTCCTGGGCTTCTCGCCCCCACAAGATCGCCACAAAATATTGCGAGGATTCAGCCAAAGCGGATACCACGTGATTAGTAAAGTCCGCCCAGCCAAGACTGCGGTGAGCACCGGGGGAGCTGATGAGGGTGCTGAGGTGGCGATTGAGCAGTAAGACACCAGCATGAGCCCACGCCTGGAGATCACCATGGCTAGGCAGTGGCAGGGCCACATCGCTGCTGTATTCGGTGCGGATATTGCGCAGGCTAGCCGGCAGTGGTGACACGGTTTTCTCCACCGAAAAGGCCAGACCGCTAGCGTGGCCAAGCCCTGGGTAGGGATCTTGGCCAAAAATTACCGCCCGCACGCCTTCGGGCGGCGTGGCGAAGGCACGCAATATGTTGGCCCCAGTGGGTGTCATCAGCGCGGCACTTGCCGGCATGGAGTCCAGATTTCGTCCCACCCGAGCAAGCATGTCAAGAGATTGTTGCCCTAAAAGCTTTGACCACCGAGGTGGAAGTTGCTCTGGCAGGTACTCCTCCAGCTTGATTGAGCCCATTGCTGCTAGTTAGCCTGAAGTGTTTGATCGCATGGCGACAACGAGCGCGGCGCCTTTCTCATAGCCGCTGCGCCCACCTGGGGCAATCAAAGCGGAATACCAGGAGTCCTGATAGAGAGTGTTGTGCAGCGCGGGGACATTAGCGTCATCCCCCCAAATCCAATAGGTCGCAGCTCCATCATTAGTTTGGCCAATGTTGAGTTTTTGGGAAATCAGATCACTGATGATTTGCGGTCGCACCGCCTCATCCACTGGTGCAACGCTCACAATAATCGAGACGTTACTTTCTGCCTCGGAATCGTTACTTTCTGCCTCGGAATCGTCTTGGCTGGGTGGTCCATAGAGACAAGAAATTCCCCCAACAAGTTCTTCTGGAGTTTGGCCTTCGGCGAAAATTGGCTCAGGGTTGCCACTGCCTAAACCCCGTAAAAGCACCGCGCCCTCATCGGCCAACTCGGCAACACTGCTTGCTGGAAGCAACTGCGTGCAATCTGTTGGCTGGATGAAAGTAAC
>LIAY01000159.1 GCA_001438965.1 Microbacteriaceae bacterium BACL25 MAG-120322-bin65
TGCGGAGCCCAAGTGGAGGGCTAGTCGTGAGAGGCGTTAGCGGTTACCCTTAGCCCGATTGTGAGTCTTGCAGAGCATCTGGCAGTTACACGGAGGGGGGGTGGGTGGCACTGCTTTGGTTAGTGAAGCGGGGCGCACGGCGTAAATTCGCCCCAATTACTGCAGGCTATCTCAGCCTCGTGTCCTTCCCACTTGGGTAAAGTCAGTAAATGGTGTCTTCGAGCGCTAAGACAGTGGATGAGTACCTCAGTTCGTTAACCCCTGGGCGCGAGCAAACAATCTCCACGGTCAGGAACCTCATATTAGGGAATCTCCCGTCTGGCTTCAACGAGGTTATGAACTGGGGGATGATTTCTTACGAGATTCCTCTCGAATTGTCGGGGCCGACGTACAACGGCCAGCCACTGTTGTGGGTTGCGTTGAGCTCTCAAAAGCAGTACTGCTCGCTTTATTTGACGGGGTTGTATTCGAGCCAGGACCAACTGGAGGATTTTCAGGCTAGGTGGGCTGCTCGAGGCCTGAAGCTAGATATGGGTAAGTCGTGTATTCGCTTCAAAGCGTTCGATGACCTCCCTGCCGATTTGATTGCTGAGGTCATTCGAAGCAAGACTCCGGAGCGGGCGATTGACATGATTTCATTGGCCAGGGGTCAGCGCCGCGAGTAATTCACGATGTCAGTAAATATGTCAGTCACGAGACCGGCATTCGTGATAACTCCTGACTCTTCCTGACACCTTAAAACCCTGTTAAACTATGGAAACCCGCATGAGTTCCAGGTCTTATATGTAACTACGGATCAGTTGGTTAGAGGTCCGAACCCTCTCGGGCGTGCGATCTATTTGATGACGGGGATGTTCGCACCGATAGAGGTAAACACTCCAGCCCCAACTATTTCAGGAACGGTTGCTGGCTTTCAGGACTACCGAAACGATGCCGCCATTCGCCCCGATGGTAATGAAGTTGGTCAAAACCAGCAGGTTTCCCGAAGCGTGAATTCCTGTCATCACAATTTTGTAAGACCCAGGGTTCACCTCAGGGAGCAAGACTGTTTCGTCGAGGTGTCCTCGACTGTTGACGCTCCCACTATCGAGGATGATTCTAGTCAGCGCCGAGTTCGTCACTGATTGGATGCTCAGCGTGTAGATCGAGTTGGGTTGAATGCTGTCTGCGCCGCAGTAGATGGGTGCCCCAGTGACCTGGCTACCCACGAGCACATCATTCACGGCCAAGAAAATCCCTGG
>LIAY01000160.1 GCA_001438965.1 Microbacteriaceae bacterium BACL25 MAG-120322-bin65
CCTGGGGTTTATAACGTGCAAATGGTGGGAACCCATGTGAATGGGTCAACCCTGCAACTCACCTCCCAAATCACCATCGGTGGGGTTGGGGAATTCACCAGTATTGGTGCGAACATCCCCGTCATCAAATAGTTCGCACTGACACCTGACGGGTTGTTTTCACCCGCCAAAGACTCGTTCAAGTGTTTAGAGCCACAAAACTTTTCAAACGCGGGTGTGCACGCAACCCTGGGCTACGGGGTGTGCTGTCTGCCTGTATTGATGTTTGACCCCGCCCCGTATTGATGCCGGTAGGGGTGGCCCTGAGGGCTTACGCGCTTATCGCAGGTGTACGCTCAGAATTCGACAGTCAAAGTCGACTGATCTCTCAGGGGGAAATCGGTGGAAGAGCCAAAGGCGAGTAGGCAACCGTTTAAGGAAATGAACTCCGAGGACTTCAAAGCGCTGTTCCGGAGTTACTGGAACTTCAAGGGTGAACTGACTCGTAAGGAGTTCTACCCTCGCATTTTGATGCTGGTTATCCTCGCCGTGCCCTCCGTGTTGGTGGTGTCGATCCCGTTGATAGGACCTGTTTACGTATTGGCCCTCACGGCCGGCCTTTCCGCAGTTATCGTGCAGCGCCTCAGACACATGGCAATGCCCTGGTGGCTAGTTTTTCTGCTCGTCGTGCCAGGGTTGGGCTGGATCGTCTTGGGGTTCCTCATGGCTTTGAAAGGGGCGAAGAACCCTGATGATGATGGCTTGTCCCCAGCACATCGGCAAGTTCTCGGAGTCGCGTTGGTCACCACCGCGGTGTTCCTTGCGTTGGCTCTCGTTATCAACCAGGGGTCGACGAGTGATTCCGGCGGATCAAGTAGTTCCGATGATTCGCAAGAGTCAGCACAAGTCGTGGAATCCGAAGCACCAAGCTCCTCTGCTGAACCCCAAGACCAAAATGTGGGTGACCCGTGATTTTTGGACCATGTCTCCCTCCGATTTAATTGGGTAGCAGTGTCAAGCTTCCCTGGTGGGGCTGGGTTTTAGTTGGGCTACGGGGTGTCGTGTCTATCA